>QMLZ01000457.1 GCA_003646995.1 Deltaproteobacteria bacterium
ATTTAGATCACAGTTTGGATTATAATTGTGCCATGCTTGACCAAAAATCGCGTTATCCACGAGATTCACGTTTCCATCATTATTAAAATCCGCATCACAGGCATTGCCGTATCCATCACCATCCGTATCCTGCTGCCCTGGATTTGAACTCATGTACGCATTGTCAATGCTATCAGGCACCGCGTCACCATCATAATCAGGTGGATTGGCAGGATAATAGAGAGTGAGTCTTGGAACCACGCCCGGTCCCCAATATTCGTCAGCAGAACCAGGATCACCATTGCAGTTTGGTGGCATAGATGAAGGATTCCACATAACCGCAAGGTTTTCTCCCCACCAGTTGGCAAGTATACCGGTTGCTGAATCGTTCTGGCATGGATCAGGAGCGAACTCCCTGTATTCACTGGAATTCGACTCATCCACCGGATCTCCTGGACCACTTGGATCTGCCACTCTGTCAATTACTGCCTTCGAAATTAAAGCAGCATAGCCATTTTCAGATGCACCTCCGGTACCAAATGCGTCACCGCCTCCCACGTGCAGATTACCTTCTTCATCGGTACCGAGATATGCCGCACTAAGAACATTTCTCGCAACAATGCGATTATTATCCTCATAATTGAGAGCAGCCTCCGGGGAAGTTGACCACTCGGAACTATTCCAGAGCTTAATTTCTCCAGTCCTGTTCGGCGGACCTGGGGCATATCCTATACCGGTGACCAGATTGCCGTCCGCATCTACAGCTACCCCAGCAGAGGCACCGGGAATATTGGTAATCAATGCCCTGCCCTGGTCATTAGGATCGCTGGTATCCAGCACCCCAACACCACTACCATACGGAGGACCTGGCCACTGCCCGCCATTTATCACCAGGTATTGGTTGTCAGCCCAATCAGCATCGTAGTAATTTACATTGTAGACCGTAACACCTGGTGCAGGATTCCCATCCGCATCTATCAACAGAGGCGGATTATCCGGATCAAGGAGGCTGGCTGGAAAGACAAGCAAAGGCTGTCCATATCCAAGGCCCAAGGCAATTTTCGTCCCGTCAGGTGAAATTCTCACAAAACTCGGATCCATATTATTAGAAACAGTTGCTACCTTTAGCCAGTGATCAGGATCAGAAGTTGCGGGGCCGTATGTCTTTTGCAGATATACAGTTTTTCCCGTTGCAGCCAGAATGCGACCTTCTGCCTCGTAATTACCGATAATGGCTTGGGTATCTCTGGGAAAACATTCCACCGCCGTAAACCAGCTGGAATTGCCATCAAAATCACCAGCCGGAGGCAGGTTTATGACAGCCTGGCTGTACTGGGCGTATTCGTCAAAATCAGCCGAATGCGCCACAAGCGGACAGACCGCTAGAAACATTGCCAAAATACAAATGAAAGTTACGGTTTTTTTGTTAAACCCGTGCATTGCGTCTCCCTCCTATTCAAACTAATGCCTACTTTACAAATAAAACCTCAATGAAAAGCGTCAATGCGAGAATAATTACTCCTGTCATCACCTCCTTTCTTGGTGACAAAAAAGTCAGCCTCAAATGCCCCTCTTTCTCGTTCTTCCTAACAAAACCACCAAACCGCTCCCCAACAGCCAGACCGCACCGGGGATGGGGACTACTACGGCATCGTCGTAGTACGTTCTGAATTGCAGGTCATATCCGTCATCTTTTGGAGTTCCTTGAAATATCCACCTTCCGTCATTATAATTATTCGCATATGTTGTTACTCCATTGGGAAATGATGAGATAAATTCCAGAACATAGCGGTCGCCAACCGTCAGCCAGGCATAAGAATCAAGTTCGATCATATTCCACCCCGTAGTAGCCGAATCGATGGAACCTGTACCCACTATGGTCCCATAGATGTTATCTTTACGGACATTAAGAACAACACCAGGGCCGGTACTACCTCCAAAAACACTGATATAGAGTTCAACGGCAGCCATGTTCGAAACATCAGGCACGAACTCCTGTCCCAATGGTGCTGCATAACCCATATTCAGCCATCCGCCGCCCAAGTCCTGATGCTGATCAACAATAAGAGCGGCAGCGGCCCCGCCTGCCATAACCAGAGAAAAAGATAGGACTAGTAACAACATTACAATCCTTTTCATTTTCATATCCTCCATACTCTTTTTTGTTTTCCGTTTATTAAAATTATTAGAATCAAATTCACGGGTTTTTCATTCCTTCAAACTGTGGTTGTCATCACCCACTTCATTAATTTTAGTTATAAAATTTGAGTTTTAGGTTGGTTTCGATCAAAGCACACACGCAATAGTTCATAATTGGAAACTCAAAATTCAAAACTAAATCCTGCTCCTGTGTCTGATTCCGATCAGACCGAGAAGCCCCGAACCAAGCAGCCAGACCGCGCCGGGAATCGGGACGGTGGCAAAGGGGATATCCAACTGGTCATCAGCATAATCAGGCAAAGAGCCAAACCACATGATGGCATTGATCCCTTCGTACTGCCCGTCGGCAAGAAGCTCCTCGGTAATGCCCGCCTTGTTAAAATCCCACTCGGAGTCTCCCCATGTTCCCCATCGTGCATTGGGATCGCTTGTACTGGCAAGGTTCCAGCTTCCCTCTTCAATATGTTGGTGATACTCGCCGTCTTCAACATCATTGTACTTGATGTTGAGGACAAATGCTCCGCCGTAGCCGGTGGTGACGGTCAAAATACCGGCATCGTTAAATGCACTGAGCATGTCCGACTCGTAAGCCGTGCCGTCCCAGCGGTATCCGAATGCGTGGGACTCTGATACAGTTGCCGGGCCATTGTCCAGGCGGTTCCAGTCTACGACCAGGATCGTTTCATTTGATCCAGTACCAGTCCATGCATCAACATCCACCCAGGTGCCGTTGAAATTGTAGGGTGATGCATGTGCTGCCGTACCGATCATTAACAGCCCAATAAACACTAAAAATCTTGCGGTTTTCATTTCTAC
>QMLZ01000458.1 GCA_003646995.1 Deltaproteobacteria bacterium
CCTCCTCACTGCTTCGATTCTTTAATTTTCCAGCAATGGGTAAAAAGAGAATGTTGGCCATGACCGCCCCGTAGAACGTGGTCAACAATGCCACGGCCATAGCCGGTCCGATTGTGCTGGGATCACTCATGGTCTGAAGCATTTGAACCAATCCTATGAGGGTTCCTATCATTCCCAGTGCTGGAGCAAATGTGCCCATAGTAGTGAAGATCTCCGCTCCAAGCTTGTGTCTGTCCTGTATGGCTTCTATTTCAGTCTCCAGTATCTCTTTAATAGCCGCTGGCTCTAGCCCGTCTACTGACAACTGCATGCCCTTTTTCATGAATTCATCATTCATTTCGTTTAGCTTGGACTCCAACGCCAATATTCCCTCCCTGCGCGCAATTCCCGCCAGATTTACAAAGGTGGCTATGAGCTCGCTAGCCGTCATCTTTTTCATGAAGAACGCATTCTTTACTACCTTGGTAACCTTAAGGATATCGGGTAAGGGATAATTGATCATGGTGGCACCCAATGTCCCTCCAACCACGATCATTACTGAGGGGATATTTATGAAAATAGATAGGCTGCTGCCCATCATGATTGCAGATAGCACCAGGGCGAAGGAAAGGACTATACCCACAAGGGTTGCTATATCCATAACACCTACTCCCATTCAAAGGATTGTTCTGGCATATGAGTAAAGCAACCACTGTGCCATAAAATGAGGGGGCCAAGCCTTCCAGCCAGCAAAGATTTTTTGTTGTAATATCAATCTATTACCTTAAAGAAAATACGTCGGCGCACTCTTTCTCTACAGCTTGTACATGCCGATTCCAGACGTATTGTCAATATATTGACAAAAGGCGAGCAAAAGAGAGGGTTGGGTTCAAGTGTCCTCGACTAAGAATTTAAGGGCACTTGAACCCGGGTGGGAGGGCCAGTGCGATTTCTATCGCTTGAGATTGATCAACTCAGCCAACATTTGGTCGGTTACGGTTATGATCTTTGAATTGGCTTGGAATCCCCGCTGGGTGGTTATCATTTTTACAAACTCGTTTGCTATGTCTACGTTAGATTGCTCCAGTGAGTTAGGGGCTATGCTGCCGAGGCCATTGGTACCAGGCCGGTTGGTAATAGCATCACCGCTTTCCCGGGTGGCACGATATAGGTTGCCTCCCACTTTCTTGAGTCCTTGGTTATTCTGAAATTTTGCCAGGGCGACCCTAAACAAGGGTATCAACTGTCCGTTGGAATAGACCCCTGTCACCACGCCGTCGACATCTACATCAACGCCCTGGAGATCACCTGCACCATAGCCGTTCGCAGTCTGGAATGTTGTTGTGGAAGCGCTGGCAAATTGGGTCGTTGTTAGAGAGTCATTCACAAAACTGCCAGTTCCATCGTTCCTGGCGCCAATGTTAAATTCAATGTTCATGGTAGTGGATGAGCCTCCCAGAAAGTCTGCTATAAATTGATAGTACCCATTTGAGTTAGTGCTGGCAGAATTCCATTCATACGTGTCTGGATCATTCCAGTCTGTGGTTCCGTCACTCCTCGCGCCCAGGTTCTCAAGGATAAGATTGCTAATTTGCCCTGAGCTGGCATTAAAGGTAATCTCACCACGCGCCAAGAGCCCTGCCGCAGCGGTACCTGAAGGCGTGTGCCCTGAACCGTCAGTTTCCGTGCGATTGTCCTCACTCGGGTCGCAGGTAATGATGTATTCCCAGGTGCTCCCACTACCCTTGTCGTAATATATGGTGATGTCATGGGTACTCCCTAATGAATCATACACCTTAACAGTTGTTTGATACACATAATTATTACTGTCAATGGGGGCTGAATTCGACCCATTCCATGCCCTAGAAAGGATAGCCGTCTGGCTATCTGAGTCGGAATCCAAATTTGTTATTACCGTGACCCTCGAACTCTCTCTGGGAGGAGAAGTAAAGGAATCAAGTACTATGTCCGTCACAGATCCCACATCCTCCCCATTCTCATCAAGTCTCCATCCCTGCACAATATACCCCTCAGGGTTTACCAGATATCCGTCTTTATTGAACCGAAAATTCCCAGCCCTGGTATATAAATTATTCTGAGTGCCTGACTCTCTGAGCACGAAAAAGCCAGCACCACCAATGGCAAGGTCTGTCGTATTACCCGTTGACTCGAACGAACCCTGCTCAAAAACACCTGCCACATCTCCAAGCGCTGTTCCCCTGCCAACTTGTGCGGTCCCCGATTGAGTGGAAATGGACTGGCTCAAGAGATCTTGAAAGGTAAAGGTGCTGCCTTTGAAGCCAACAGTGTTCACATTTGCAATGTTATCACCAATAATTTGCATTGCATTCCCCAGGCTGCTCAATCCACTAATACCTGAAAATAGAGCGCTTGAAAGTGCCATCGCCAATACCTCCTCGTTTATTATTTTTTATATCGAATATCTTTCTTGTTCTATAGATCAACTAATTGGTGTCTCCATTATTTTCAGGCATTTCAACTTCATAGACTTGGGTTAGGCTTATGGGTACATCCCCTAAATACAGCACAGGGGTTTCATCTCCCATGCTCACGCGACTTACCACTCCACAAACCAAAGTGTCTGCAGGAACTGCCTGACCAGTCTCATCCAAGGCCAATACACTGAATTTGTATGATCCTGGCGCCACTTCTCTACCATCACCGTCCAGTCCATCCCAAGAAAACACGTGCTGCCCCGCCTCCAATTGGCCAAGCGAAATCCTTCTCACCACATTGCCGGCCTGATCTTCAACGATAACAGTACAATCCGCTGTTTTATCGAGCCCGAATGCGCCCTTTGCTTCCTTACCTTCCTCCAAAAACAGAGAATCTCCGCGGGCCTTAATCTGTTTGCCTATGAGGCCCAGGGCCTGCAACCGTGCTTCACTGTCTTGCATTGACTTGATTTTGCCCAGGTTCTCATTGACATTAAAAAGCTGCTCAAGACTGCTAAA
>QMLZ01000459.1 GCA_003646995.1 Deltaproteobacteria bacterium
CCCATGACCAAACGGAAATGACCTGCGCTATTAAGAACCTCAAAGGGCTTTTAACAGATAAATGGAAACGGCTGGAACACCAGGAGGGACTGTTCGAATCTGTTGTGGATCTCTTAAATGCAGTAAAACCAAAGCTGGCCGTAGTAGACGCCATAGTCTGCCAAGAAGGGGTTGGCCCTGTATTTGGAAAGCCCGTTGAAATGGATCTAATTGTAGCGGGAAAAGACCTGGTTGCTGTGGACTCGGTATGTGCACAGATTATTGGCTACGACCCAACCGAAACCTTGATTACTGTAAACGCTGCAGCCCGCGGGCTCGGCGTAATGGATCCAGGCCAGATAGAAATTATTGGAGAACCCCTGGAAAAGGTGAAACGCCGATTTCTCCGTGCGGTAGAGGATGACCCGGTCCAGGTAGATGACTTCCAATTGATTCACGGGGAGGTAACCTGCACTGGTTGCAGAAACACTGTTATGAGCGCATTGATCGACATGCGGAACGCAGGACAACTCGAATATCTTCACGGGATAACCGTTCTGACTGGTGGCGCACCCTTCCCTGAGGGAGTTCCCCGTGAAAATATAGTAACGGTCGGCAAGTGCATGCCTAAGGAATATAGAACAGAAAGACATGTCAAGGGATGCCCGCCCAATAACGCCTATGTGGTGAAGGCAATTATCGGTGACAGGGCAGAAGTCAAAAGAATGTACGCTGAAGAATCGCTAGATAAGACTGAGGTGTAAACAGGAAAAATAAAACAGCGGGAGGAAACTTATGAAGTCAATTCTTGAGTACATGGAACGCTATGACTACGAACATATCTTCATTTGCCAGGACAAGTCCCTCGATTTTAAAGCGATCATAGCTATCCACGACACCACCTTGGGTCCAGCCACAGGAGGCTGCCGCATGTGGCAATACGATAATGAAATGGACGCAATAGAAGACGCATTGCGCTTGGCAAGGGGTATGACTTACAAGTATGCCGCCGCCGGGGTGAATTTGGGCGGTGGAAAAGCCGTGATCATCGGTGATCCCAATAGGAAAGACCGGGAGGCAATATTCAGGCTCCTGGGAAAATTCATAGATCGCCTAGGAGGCCTTTACATAACGGGTGAAGACGTCGGAACCACCCTAAGGGACATGGAATACATCCGCATGGAAACACCCCATGTGGTCACCCTTCCCTCCTACCTTGGGGGCGCTGGAGACATAGCCCCTATGACCGCTTTCGGAGTGACTAGGGCCATGCAGGCATGTTGTAAACGGGTCTTCGGAAACGACGAGGTACGGGGAAAAGTTGTGGCGGTTCAAGGACTAGGGGCTGTGGGTCATAATATCGTGGGGCAGCTCCACGATCTTGGAGCCAAGCTCATTGTCACGGACATAGAAAAGGGAAAAGTTGCTGAGATAGCCGATGCCTATAAAGTAGACACTGTGAGTCCTGAAGAAATCTACGACGTGGATTGCGATATATTTTGTCCCTGTGCGCTTGGAGGAATAATTAATGATGACACCCTTGACAGGCTCAAGTGCAAAATCATATGCGGGGCTGCAAACAACCAACTTAAGGAAGAACGCCATGGCGAGATGCTGGAGGCCAAGGGCATGGTCTATGCTCCGGACTATATCGCCAATGCTGGTGGAACAATATATGACACGGACAGGTTGGAAACCGGCACCGTAAACAATGAACGAGGAAAAGAAAGGGTCTCTAGAATTTACTTCAATATGGAAAAGGTTTTCCAAATCGCCGACAGAGACAACATCCCGACTTATTTGGCTGCGGATCGAATGGCTGAGGAGAGAATACAGCAGGTTTCCAAGATCAAGCAATACTGTGACAGGCCCAAGACCTAGCGCAAAGAAAAGTCTTGACAATATCCGCACGTAATAGTAATGGTTCGACCATTCCAAACTCGGCCAACTGCATTTTCCCTCTGAATTAATTGACTAAGAAATTGATTCTGAGGTAGAAGGGCAGAGTGCCTGGACAAAAGTGTGCGTGAGCTTGAGATCTGTGGACAACTGTGAGAGGAAACTATGACCCTGATCCAGGTTATAGTCAACAGCATTATCAGGGCTTCTGAGCTTGCCCTCCTTGCTCTGGGGTTGACAATTGTATATGACATACTCAAGTTCGCAAACTTTGCCCATACCGAGCTTGCGATGGTGGGGGCTTACGTGGCCTTTATTCTTAATGTCGGCCTGGGAGTACCCATTGCATTATCGGCCATTATCGCAGCCATCGTTACCGGCCTTTTCTCTATCTTAATCGACCGCGCCGTTTTCAAGCGAATGAGAGATTCCACAGGAATCATCATCATGGTTACCTCCATGGGTGTAGCCATCGCCTTGAGAAACACTGTTAGGGCAATATGGGGACCAGATGCCCGAAATTACGCGGTTCCTTTGCAAAAACCGATAGTGACAGCATGGTTCAGAATAACGCCGCTACAGCTGTGGATAATTATAATAGGCGTACTGGCCATGGTGGCGTTTTACGTGCTCCTCCATTATACCACGCTAGGCAAGGCGATGCGTGCCACCTCTGACGATCCGGACCTTGCCCAAGCAAGTGGAATCGCCACTGAAAAAATAATAACCTACGTTTGGTTCATAGCCATCAGTTTCGCTTCGCTGGCCGGAGTGCTCATTGGCATGGAGACGTACATTCAGCCGGTTATGGGTTTTGCCATAATAATCCCTGTATTCTGCGCAGCGATAATGGGTGGAATTGGAAATCCTTATGGAGCAATGCTTGGCGCTCTTGCTCTCGGGTTTGCTGAAAACTTTGGCCTTTATATAAACTTTGGAAAAGTCATAAATCTTGGAGGACTTCTTCCTTTTTCAAAGGATCTTTACATCCCCACAGGATATAAGCCTGCTATAAGTTTTGTTATCCTAATCGTGGTCTTGCTCGTTAGGCCAAGGGGA
>QMLZ01000460.1 GCA_003646995.1 Deltaproteobacteria bacterium
CAGGACTATCTGGGTCTTGTGCTAGTTGATGTAATTTTTGGACGATAGCCGATTTTATCTTAAGGGGAAGCCGAGCTAGATAGTTTCTGGCCTGGCGTCTATATTTAAGTCTGTACATAGTGAAATTATAGCTTTAATAGCTATATTGTCAAGAGCTTGGAAGATATGTACAAGTTGGTAGAGAATGAAAAGTGGGGAGCAGTGAAATTTATTATGAAAGGGTAGGCTAGAGAGTTTGGGAGCTAGGGCGGTATGAGCAGACTATGCCAATTGGTGTGGTAAAAAAGCATGCTGGGTATTTTTTTCACTTCATCCTCCCCCTTTACCCATATTCGGTAAAACCACTTTTGGGTAATAATAGCCTTTATTCATCTCAAATTGCAGCAATATCCATCCAAAATTTATAAATAATTCCAAGTTAATATCTAATTTATTACCTATTTAGCGTCAAACTGTACATGGGTAATAATGCTTGATTTTTGTCCCAAAACTAGATATTCCATGACCCTGACGTGGCAATCTTTAAGGTAGTCAACTGTTTAAACTCCTGAGGGGGAGGGAAAAATGGATCCAGAGCCAAGCTCGTCCAAGGCCCGCTTCACTAAATTCTTGCTAGATGCTAATGGGAAAAAACATGTGTCCGAGGATAATCCAGGGCATGTAAATAGCAACTTAAAGGTGAATAATTTGGTGACAGTCTTTGCTAGTTTGAGGGATGACCTTCGGTAGAGAAAATTGGTAACACCTTTATTGGTGATCAAGGAGTAGCAGTGGGCGTTTAAAAACTCAGAGCCTAATTAGTAGAAAGGCAATAAAAAGAACTAAGGATGTAAATCCAAGGAAGGCTTTTTGGGTGTGCTGACTTTCATACTGAAAAGAAGAGCCGTGCAATGCCCTTAAGGATGACGTATTCGGAATTTCCGTGTTGAGACTATCACTATAGCTCCTGATTCCAGCTTATCTGAGTAGTTTTGCAGAGCTTCACTTAATAAGGTTATTCTTTCGTGGCGAGGCACATTTTCTAGGCGAACTAGTCCACAATGCGGAACCTGTCAACAACTTTTGGACACTGAGTGTTGAAAATTACTGTAGCAGTTTTCTGCCCCCCAATGTATCTGCTGGGGGATTAATCCATACCGCCTCCGGCAAAGTAGGAGGCAATGGCACACCTTTTACAAACCGTTCGGGATGGGCCTCAAAGGCAATCTGAAGCACCTTTTTCCTGGACTCTACCACATCTCTTGCAAGTCCATAGTGAACAACCTCAGGGGTTAACATGCCGATGCCACTATGCCGGTGCTCGGTGTTGTACCAGGTAAAGAAAAACCTGCAAAATGCCACAGCGTCCTGTAAAGATCCAAATCGATCCGGAAAACCAGGACAATACTTCAACGTCTTGAACTGACTCTCAGAATATGGGTTATCGTCAGATACATGGGGGCGATTGTGGGATTTACTGATCCCTAAGGTCACAAAAAGCTGTGCCGTTGTCTTCGCAATCATTGGGGATCCCCGGTCTGCATGGATGGTCAATTGACCCGGATCTATTGCCTGTTTCCTACAGGTCTCTCTGATCAGTTTTTGGGCCAGGTGAGCGGTTTCTCTCGGGGCTACCATCCATCCCACAACGTACCTGCTGAAGATATCCAGAATCACATAGAGGTAAAAATAGGTCCACTTGACCGGTCCCCGCAGCTTCGTAATATCCCACGACCACACTTCATTGGGGCCTTCCGCCATTAGTTCAGGTTTCGTATACTCGGGATGTTTCAATTGATTCCGTCGCTCTTTCACTTCTTCATTTTCTGCCAGGATTCGATACATGGTCCGCTCTGAGCAGAGATACGTTCCCTCGTCCAGGAGTGTTGCCCAGACCTCTCCAGGGGATTTGTCCACGAACCGATCGTTGTGCAGTTCATCAAGCACCCTTTGCTTCTCCTCATCAGTGAGTGCCCGCGCTGGTTTCGGCCTGGGCTTTGCTTCCTCTTTAGATTGCCTTTGGTAGTATAGCGTCGAACGAGCCACTCCCATGCTTTCACAGGCAGGAGCGACACCAACAGCTCCAGAAAGGTTTTCAGTTGCTGCCATCAGCATGGCTCTTCGTTTTCCTTTTGATCCAGGGAGATCCCCAACATCTCCGAGAGTTTTTTTGGGAATGAGATGATTGTTTCAGCCTTATCCAACTGTTTCCTCAACTTTCTAGTTTCACTCTCTAATTCCTTGACTCTCCGGGCAAGCGGATTGACAGGTTTCGCCTTCCTGCCTCGCTTCTTCGGTGCCAGGCCATCCAGTTCGGCTTTCTCCCTTTGTTTGCGCCACGTGGTCAGGTGGGAGGAGTATAGACCCTCCCGTCTTAGCAGGGCACCCACAGCACCAGAATTGCCTTTGCAAGCATCGGCTTCCTCAAGGATCTTCTTTTTATACTGCGCTGAGAATCTCCTTCTCTTGGCCTTGGCCGCTACTTCCGGGTCCGGTCTCTCGTTCTCCTTAAGGGCTACCACCCCGACGGCCTGCCTCGGCTGCTCTCCCCGTTCCGGATCACTACGCTCCTCTCCACTCCGAGAGCTCCCGGGCATCATGGAACCTCCAAGCTCAACATCAACCACAGTTTCTTCTCCCGCTCTTGCATTTATCACCTCTCTCATCCTTTCTCGCCCTCTTCTTTCTACATTAATTTATCATGGGGTGAGTGTCCAATCATTATAGGCAGAGAGGGATATCCTTAGTGATGGGGCGGTTGAGCCACCTGATCAGCTCCTTCCTGCCTGCAGCAGGCAGGCTTAACATCCTTGTTCATTCGGCTCACTTCAGCCGCGCTGACATCCGAACCCCACAGAAGTTTCGTAATCTTATTGACCTTTCGGGTAGAAACACCCCTGAGGAACATCCCTGCCTGACCGGCAGGCAGGTCGGAAACCA
>QMLZ01000461.1 GCA_003646995.1 Deltaproteobacteria bacterium
ACGGTAAAAGAGGTTATGGATAAAGATGATCCTGAGCGGGTGGCAAAGGTCCGAGCCGTAAAGGAGGCGATACAACAAGGAACATATGCAGTGGACTCGGGATCCGTAGCTGAGAAAATACTTAAGGATGCCCTTTCCATCTTGGTAGAAGATTGAAACCGAGTCTGCAAACCGACTTTTTAATCCAAAAAAAGCCATCTAGACATAAAAGGTGGCTTTTTTTGTAGGTAGGCGGAGAATGCTTCTTGAGAAACACCAAATTTAACATACATGAGATACAGCGCAACAGAAAGCTGTTCCGCAATTATAACAAGCTTCGCATGGATCATGCGTTTGCGGAAGACCCGGAAAAGGCCTCTGTTGCCTTCGATATCATCCCGGTACTGCTCAGTATAAACGAGGTGGATTTGCCTGGATATGTCAGCAGGGGGGATTCGGGGTGCGGTGTATATGGAGTGGGATCCTCTTATCACCTCAAGAGCGTGATACAGGAGTACTTTCCGGAGACCAAGTACAGAAGCATACCTTACCAACAATACCTGGTAAGAAAGCCAATGGTAGAATCCCTGTTTGTGCTCGGCAGCATAGGCACTGTGGCTCAAACAGAACAGTCAGATTACGATTTCTGGGTTTGTGTGGATGAAAGAAAATGGTCAAACCGCGCTCTTGATGCACTTCGGGAAAAGACCTGGCAGATCAGTCATTGGTGCCAAAGCACTTTCAATATGGACGTGCATTTTTTCATCTTGGACCTTGAACAGATTCGTCACAATGACTTCGGAAGAGTTGATGAAGAAAGCTCTGGCTCCAGCCAGAAAAACTTTCTTAAGGAAGAATGTTACCGAACCATGCTTTTCGTATGCGGAAAGATCCCTTTTTGGTGGGTGTTTCCTCCGAACCTCGGTCAAGATGCATATGATGAATACTGGCGAAGCTTTGCAATCGAGGCCCCTTTAGACTTTGTGGACTTTGTGGATCTTGGGTATCTGAAGGAGGTCTCAAGGACCGAGTTCCTCGGCAATGCCCTATGGCAACTGAGTAAAGGCATAAAGGACCCCTTCAAATCCCTTCTTAAGATGGGAATGATGGAGATGTACCTGTCTGAGAAGTTCAAGGGGCCCTTGCTTTGCGATGTCCTCAAGGAGCGGGTTCTGGGAGGTAGGAGGTTTTTGAAAGACCTTGACCCCTATCTATTGATGGTGGAAAGGGTCTTGGATTTCTACGACAGGGAGCATGATAAGGGTGCGGTTGAGTTGTTAAGAAAGGCGTTTTATTTAAAGGCCAGCCCCATGCTCACGAGGGCAAGAAGAAGCAGGGGTAAGGAGTACAAGTCAGAAGTTTTCAAATCCCTGATGAAAAGGTGGAAGTGGAGGCTTGATCTGGTGGAGGATCTAAACCAGATAGAGAACTGGAGCTACAGCAGGTTGCTCCAGTTCTCCAAGGAAATTAATAAATTTTTTTCAACCACCTATAGGCGCCTTTCCGAGGGCTTGCCTTCCAGTGAAAAACAGGCCATTGACGAGTATGACCTGACGGTGCTTGGAAGAAAGCTTTTTGCGCTATTTTCTCAACGCAAGAATAAGCTTCAGGTTACACCTTTTCTAACCAGCAAGAGACTTACCCTGGACAGGTGTATTTTTCAGCATGAACCCAGAGGTCATGGAAAGCACAGGTGGGTGCTGTATGACAGTTCCTGGTACCCTACAGAGAGAAAAAGGAAGAAGCAAAGGATATTCTCGGCTGATCGTGTGGTAAGGGCGGCCGCATGGCTGGTAAATAATGGATTATATGATTTCCACAGGACAGATGTGGAAATGGTACCAAATCCTACTGGTGTTACCCTTAACGACCTGGTTCACCTGCTCAAGCACATACAGGCATATTTCAGCCCAGCCTATTACGATGGCCGTGGCGGCGAGGCGTTTTATCAGGAGGCACGGACAGAGAAAATAATGGCCATTGTGGACATGGAGGAACTGGAAAAGTTGTCAAAGTGGCTCACAATGGACATCGTGTATCGCAACAGTTGGGGAGAGCTTTTTACGGAAATGTACCCTTACAGAGAGGGCATTCAAATTCTTGTCAGCTACATCAGAGAGCTAGATATCAGGAATGAGAAGGAACTCAGCGATCGTTTTGTACTGCACCTGCCAGAGTCAGCACGAAATATGGAAACCTCAGCGAAGATCTACCAGGAAGTATACGAAGCAATAGGTTTTGAAGGCGCAGTAGGTGGCCAGCTATTCATGTTGCAATACGGATATTCGGGCTTTCCTGGAAATTTTCAATCATAAAAAAAGTTCTCAAAATACACATTGTCTATGGGTCTTTTTAGGTTCCTGTTGAATGTGCTCAACAACAGGCTTCTGATTACGTCAAAATTCCTTTCCCTAACGACTTCTTCCATTCCCTCCTGGTTTATTGCCATTATGAACTCATTCTTGACCCGAGGGAGGACCTTCTTTATCTCTATCCAGTGCTTTCTGTCTTTATATGGCACGACAAGCTGCATCCTGAGATAGTGCGAATCCTGAATCGTGGATATGAGCGTGCACCTCATTGTCCCCTTTAGAGGTTTGGTAAGTTCAGACTTCTCTGGCAGGCTTATGGATATGTGAAGCCTTGAGCGAAAAAAGTAGGCCAACATAAGGATAATGAGAAATACCAGGCAGATTATCAGGGCCTGCTTATAGTATTTATCTTTTTGTTTCATCAATTACCTTCACGTGCATGTTTTCTACTAGGTATATCGACAACCGGTGCCTGGGAGTTAACATGTGTTGGTTTGCGAGGGCCAGCCTTGTGCCGCTGCTGGATTGAGTGGTACGGCGGGGGTGTTTGTTAAAGAAATTTGGAAGGAGAAAAATTTGTTGCATTTTGTCCAGAGATGGTTTATTTATGAAAAGTAGGTCTAGT
>QMLZ01000462.1 GCA_003646995.1 Deltaproteobacteria bacterium
CTCTGCCTCCGCCCTAATCTCATCCCTCAACGATTCCGGCTCAAGCACCAGGGCATGTGATCCCCAGCTCATGACCCAGAATTTTATCTCCTCCACCCCTGCTACCTCTGCCTCAAAGATTATCGAGCCATTATCCTTTTGATGGATCTCCTGGCTCTCGTGCCAGATCTTTTCCCTGATGTAGCCTGCCACCTCAAGGGAAAACCATATCCTCACTCTTACCGGTTCCCCCTTGAACACTCCAAAACTCGTCCCCATGAACTCTTCCATGCTGAAATTCTCTGGCACCTCAAATGTATCCTTTGTCTCGTGGAGCATCTTGATCCGGTCCAGGGCAAATATCCTTATTTCATGCCGCATGTGACAAAACCCTATCATGTAAAACGTACCATTAAAAAACCAGATCCAGTAAGGATCTATCTTCCGCCGCGTCTCCTTCTTGCGGCTCATGGTGTAATAAACAATCTCAATGGTCTTTCTGTTTGTGGCAGCATCATTTACCCTGTTGATGATCTCCTTGAATTTGCCATACTTTTTGTAAGGCCTAAGGCCAATATAAAGAGTCTGCTCCAGATTCTCCAGATACTTCAAAGACTCAGGAGGAAGAGTGGTCTTAATCTTCTGGGATAGGGATTTCAACGAATCATAGAAGACAGTGTCCTTGAATACCTTAAGCATGTTTGTACCGAAGTAGAGGGCGATCAGTTCCGGCAGACTAAACGGGATAGGGATCTGGTGCTTTACCGTGTCAAGCAATGACCACAGGTTCTTGCCTTCCACCCTTTCGGTGTAAATGGGGAAACCCGCAATCTGCAGGGCCTCAAGATCCCGGTAAACGGTCCTTGGATGACAGTCCAGCTCAGAGGCCAATTCTGCAGCCGATTTACCACGCTTTGAAGAGATAAGCGTCTGTATTATCTTCCACTGCCTTCCCAGTTGATCACCCCTGGCCATAGGTCTTCTCCCCAGAATGTTTTTCAAAATAAAACGAAATTCGCCAAGCTTATCAACAAAATTCTTATCGGAAGCTTCATCTTTTTCCATGAGTCCGAGAGATTTTCTTAACTTTTTTACGCTACGTGTGACCGGATGTGTCAAACCCCTCTGTTATGATGCCTCCCAAATCATGACAGAAAGGATGTGATTTTCATGATTAAGGCAGTTGGTGAATATCTTGATACGCTGAAGGTGGCAAGAAAACAGGTATACAGGAATTTGACCCTATTTCCTCTTCTGTCCACCTATGAAATGGGTTTAGATTACCTCACGCTGGATGAAGCCCTTGAGGCCTCACTACTTGAGGTAACAGAGGTAGATATTGATGGCTCAGTGCCAGAACTCAGGGTGGAGAACAAGTATGCTGGTATGGTTCTGATCATGGACGGTGAGGAACTGGTGGGTGCCAAGCAGAATCGAATCGTAAACACCACCATTCTTTTGCCTCCCAAGTCTACCGTTGTGATTCCGGTGAGCTGTGTTGAGCAGGGCCGCTGGTCTTATGACACCGAGCATTTCCGTAGTGAGAAAAGGGTGATGCCATCTGGGCTAAGGGCCATGAAAGCGCAGCAGGTGAATACCAACCTCAAGACATACCGGGAGTACAGGGCAGACCAGTTTGCAATATGGGATGACATTGCCGCCAGAGCTAACCGACTGAGGACATTTTCCCCTACGGGTGCCATGGCAGCCATTTATGAAAGCAATAGAGATGCACTCTCTGACTACACGACCAGATTCACCCCTGTTCAAGGGCAGGTAGGTGCAGTATTTATGATCAATGGAAAGGTTATAGGCATGGATGGATTTGGGAAACATGAAACGTTTGGCAAGGTATTCAATAAGCTCCTTTCAAGTTACGCCATTGATGCCATTGATTGGTGTGACCTAAAAAAGGAAACTAAGGCTCTAAAGAGCAAGGTAACCAATTTTATAAATGCTTCAAAGGGTGCAACTATTGAAAGCCATCCATCTGTTGGACCTGGGACAGATCTCCGACTTGAGTCAGAAAAGGTAATAGGCTTTGCGGTATCGCTTGATGATCAGATTCTCCATCTATGCATATTTCCCAAGGAAAACGGCCAAAAAGGACATGGATCAGACTCAGGGCTGGTGCGTTTTTCCATGAGAAGGAGGAACAGGCTGTAAGATCTAGCCTTCAGATAGAGACAAAAGACTAAACAATGGCGAAAGCAGATGAAAAAATCTTTGGAGTTTGACCGGATCTGTCAAAGCCGTCTGTTAAGGTAACCTTTAGGTAAAATTCCTTGACTGAAAAGCTAAATTTAGATAAATTTAGCTAAATTTTCAAGCTGCCTAGTCCTACCCTAAGTGGAAACTGGAGGCACTTTATTGACCAATGAAATGCCTTGTGGACGGAGGCGATTAGGGTATGAACGGGGAAGAAGTTGAGGAAACCATATTAAACAAAACACGGAAGTAGCTAGCTTCCGACTCGCTTCGAATATTTTATGTGACTGTTGCGTACGTAGTGGAAAAACTGACTCTAATCAGAAATTAGCTTCCAAGGCATTTTCGGGGCGATAGGAAAGGCTCCGATGGATCCGACCAAGGCTTATGCGCTAGAAAGTAAACAGGGAGCCTAAGAAAAGGCAGACAAAAAGGATCAAAGGCACTTTGAATCTACTCTTGTAATTGGACATGGAGATACTTTGTAGGGGTGCCTTGGAATCTAAGAGTATGAAGAGGTAAACATGGAAGAAAAAGAGCAAAAGCAAGAAAAGGAATGTCCAACACATCTTCTTTCTGATCTGCCTGCTTCGGAGGATGCCTTTGGAGGTCATGCCCGTGTTGCCCGTGCTATTGCTAAGCTCTTGGAGGAAGAGGAAGGGGGTAAGGCTATCGCGTTAATAGGGACCTGGGGGAGTGGGAAGTCTACAGTTGTGAAAATACTAGA
>QMLZ01000463.1 GCA_003646995.1 Deltaproteobacteria bacterium
ATCGGCGACCCCTGTAAATAATAGCAATACAGATCTTCACAGCCTATTACGCCTGACTGATGAAAGTTTTTTTGAAACTCAGGGCATGTTCGAGGTCTTGTTGGAAGCCAATAGGCCTACGGTTCAAGCAGCAAACGCACTAGCCCAGAATCCAATAGATATGGGACTTCTGATGTCCGCTTTAGAGGATATGAAAGAAAGCCCGTTCATTAGAAAATCGCCCCTATTTAAACAATTCCTGAATGAAGTAATAACCTTGAATCCGAGTCAAAAGGCCCAAATTGCTAAGTGCCAGGACTTAGCCGAAAAACTAAACCTGTTGGGAAACTACATAAACCGCACACGCAGGGTCCAAGTAAAGGAAAATAGACCTAAGCGCAATCCACTAGTTTTGCCCGTCGAATACTCAGAAGAGGAGATGCAGCTTTACCAAACAATTTTAAAGCTTGTGCGAGCTCGATGCCGGAGGGACAATCGACCCTTCCATGTTTTCCAGGTCATGGGGTTACAGCTTAGAGCAGCTAGCTGTTTGCCTGTACTTGCAGAAGAAATTCGTAACGGGCGATTTGGAGAACCGGAAGATTTGCTCTATGAAGCTGTAGGTGAGACAATATATGATGGCCTCGACAATGACGGATTCCCCATAGAATACAGCCTGTCAGATTTCGAGAAGCTATTGGCTTATGACTATGAGAAAAATGACAGCAAGTATCAAGAATTGCGCAGAATGTTAACAGAAATTGTCCCCAACGAAAAAGTGCTGATTTTCGCATACTATCGTCCAACCCTATCATATTTGTTGCGTCGGCTAACTGAGGATGGGATCAGTGTGACGGTAATACACGGAGGCATCCCTAGTGAGCGTCGGTGGGAGGAGATTGACAGATTTAGAGACCCAAGGGGGCCCCGCGTACTCCTATCCTCAGAGGTTGGTAGTGAAGGCATTGATTTGCAGTTTTGCAGAGTAATGGTGAATTATGATCTACCTTGGAATCCAATGCGTGTAGAGCAGCGTATAGGACGTATAGACCGAGTAGGTCAGCAGGCAAAGAGACTCTCAATTGTTAATTTTAAGATTCGTGGAACCATTGAGGAGCGGCTCTACGATCGGCTTCACGCTAAGCTCGATCGTTTTGGCAATAGCCTTGGTGACCTTGAGGCAGTGATTGGCAATGAAGTCCAGCGACTTACCGTCGAGCTGCTTAGCAAAGAGCTTTCACCTGAGGAAGAGCTGAAAGTAATGGAGCAATCAGAAAGGGTGATAGAAGAGCGACTACTTCAAATAAAGGCATTGGAAGAGTCCAGTGACGCACTCATAGCGTTTTCGGATTATGTGCAACGGAAGATCGAGGAAGATAGAGAAAAGGGACGTTATCTCCAGCCAGATGAGCTTGAGGACTACCTAACAGACTTCTTCGAACGCGAATACCAGGGGTGTGAGATCAACTTTAACACTCCTTCTGACGGATGTCTTAGGATACGTCTTAGCAGCGAGGCACAGCTCTCCCTGTCTGATTTTATAAGAGACGATAGATCTCTAAGTGCAGCCTTCCTTAGGCAGAGAGAGTTTTATATCACCTTCAGAAGGGAGGTGCGGCAGCGACTTCCCCTGAGTCAGCAAAGAATGGTGCACTTCGTTAATCATCTTTCTCCTTTAATTCGTTGGATCACCAAAATAAATAAGGAAAGAGCACACAGTTTCTTTGATGTTTCAGCCCTGCTTTTAAAATACCCCTCGCTCCCGCCAGGGGACTATTGTTATCGGATTGAGCGGTGGAAACTCAAAGGGCTTCTAAACCGCGAAGTACTTGCTTACGGTGTGGGGAGGTTGGAAGATGGGACGATTTGCTCAGAGGATGAGTCAGAAGCAATAGTCCAACATCTTCTGCGGCAAGGAAAAGATTGGGACTATGTGAACTGTGATGTAGAGGCTCTGCTTCGCACCCACAAATTATTGGAAGAAGATCTAGCTAACCGTTTCGATAAGGCAATGAGAGATTTTGAAGCTGAGAACGAGACTGCTTATCAAATAAAGGTACAGCGAGTAAAAGGTATATTTGACCGGAGAATTGAACAGGATAGAAGGCGTCTGCAAACACTGCGCGAGGCAAACCGTAGTCCACGAGTGATCAATATGACAGAAAGGCGAATTGAGATTCATGCCGCTAACAAGGAACAACGTTTAGAGGAACTCAAAAGAAAGGCAACAATAGACATAGAGCAGGCACAGGTAGCTGCGGGAGTTTTCCGCGTGGTAAGTTCAAGGCTAAAATAGGAGTGCCGAGTAATGAACTGGCTCTCGAAGGCAATTCGAAGGCTCAAAGGAAGACTATTTGGTATAGAGCAGAGAAAGCCAAAAACAGAGACAGCTAAGCACACCGCAAAGGTTATAGAAGATGAAGGACCAACTTTAGGTCTTTATACCTCCCTGGAGAGAAAGAGGGATCCATATTTTATCCAAATCGGGTTGGATTTTGGCACCTCATATTCCAAATGCGTGTGTCGGGACGTAATTACCAACAAAGCATGGGTGCATCTTCACCCACGGTCTCAGAATGAAGAGTTGCCGTTCTTAATTCCTAGTGCCCTGATGATCAAAAACAATGAAATATGTCACGTGGAAGATGGTGCTATTAATTATCCAGAAGGCGGAGTATATCACCTCAAAAATGCTTTGAGCCTTGTGGCTAAAGGAAATTTGGCCGATCCGCTTCTTGCGGTTTACAAGAGGGCTGTACAGCTCAAAAACTCGATTCACCTCCCTGGGTTTATTGTAATTTGCACTATATATTTTCTAGGAGGGGTTCTTGGGGAGATACGAAATCGTATAAGAAAACGATAGCTGGATTTCTGGTCAGTGCCTGAGGACTATGTGGCGGTAAATATGGCCATCCCTGTCGAAGATGC
>QMLZ01000464.1 GCA_003646995.1 Deltaproteobacteria bacterium
CGATTACCGATTCCGCCGATTCATCCGCCAAATATAAATGTGCCAGGTAATTCAAAACCGATTATCCTTTATTTGCCTTCAATCTTCGTTTCGACTGTATTTCTCTGGCGCGATTTAATTCCCATTCTTCCCGCTGTTTATTTGCTTCTTCAAGGCTTCGGAATTTGAAAATTCCCCTGGGATAGGAAACCGGGGAAAGTTTATTAGCAAAATTCCACAATTCAGCTACTCTTGCATAATATGCCTCATCGGGATTAAAATTCCACAGGGCGCGTTCTGCCTCTTCAAATGTTTTGAATTTATAGACCGGCATGTTCCCACCTTTTCAGATGTTTTTTACTGATTTAATTCTCATCTGATGAACGAGACTTTCTTTTTTTAATAAGTTCCTTCAGAAATATTGCATCTATTTTGTCTCTTTCCCGAATGGTATTTTTCTTGAGTTTAAACAACATTTCCGGGGTCGCGATATTAATTTTTATCCCCTGGTATTCAATAATCTCATATTCCAAATCTTCAAAAGAAAATAATTCTCCTATACGAACCAGGAAATCAATATGAAAACCATCGGGAGTTCCATACCGAATAACCGGATATTTATCAAATTCTTCAAAAGTAATTTCACCTACGTAATCATCTTTAAAAATTGAAAATAATGCTTCCCTCAGTCTTGCTACATTTTCGTGATTCATTTTAATAAAAATATCAATATCCCGCGTGAGTCTCTCCATACCATGGAGTATCATTGCGACACCCCCGATAAGAACATATTTCACCCGGTGTTTATCAAAAGAGTTTAAAACTTTCAGGAATGCATTGAATTGATCTTCCATGTTTTATTCTTCTTATTTTATCGTGCAAAATGTATGGCATAAATGCTTACACCTTAGTAGTTCGGCAAAATATGTACCGGTTAAATAGATACCGAACCTCTACTTTGTGTCTATCCGAAATAGAGGATTCACAAAGTTGTTCTCACGGTAAAACCCAGTTGCACTGGGGAAAACCGCCATACGATAAATCACAAAATCTTTTCCCGCAGATACTCCTGCACTTTATCGATAGAGACACGCACCTGTTCCATACTGTCGCGTTCGCGCACGGTGACGGTGTTGTCTTCCAGGGTTTGCCCGTCAATAGTAACTCCGTAGGGAGTTCCGGCTTCGTCCTGCCGGCGGTAGCGCCGACCGATCGAACCGGCTTCATCGTAAAATACCTTAAAATCTTTTTGCAGCGCTTTAAAGATTTTGCGCGCCACTTCCGGCATACCGTCTTTTTTAACCAGCGGAAGAACTGCGACTTTTATCGGGGCAATTTGCGGCTTAAGGCGCAGCACCACCCGTTCCTCTTCCTCTTCGTACGCGTCCACCAGGGCGGTCAGCATCAGCCTGTCTACACCGGTGGATGTTTCGATAACGTAGGGAATATACTTTTCCCCGGCTTCCTGGTCGAAATAACGCAGGTCTTTATTGGAATACTCCTGGTGGCGTTTCAGGTCGAAATCGGTGCGATTGTGAATGCCCTCGATCTCGCTCCACCCGAAAGGGAATTCATACTCGATATCGAAAGCGGCTTTGGCGTAGTGAGCCAGTTCACCTTTGCCGTGTTCGTGGAAGCGTAGTTTTTCCCGGCGAATTCCCAGGCGCTGATACCAATCGATGCGCTGTTGTTTCCAGTATTCAAACCATTCTTCGTCAGTCCCGGGTTTCACAAAATATTGCATTTCCATTTGCTCGAATTCCCGGGTACGGAAAATAAAATTCCCCGGGGTAATCTCGTTGCGGAACGCCTTTCCGATTTGGGCAATGCCGAAGGGAATTTTCTGCCGCCCGGCTTCCCTGACGTTGTGGAAATTCACATAGATTCCCTGGGCGGTCTCCGGGCGAAGGTACACCACACTGGATTCATCTTCCACCGGTCCCATAAAGGTTTTGAACATCAGGTTAAACATGCGCGGTTCGGTCAGTTCGCCGCCGCACTCGCCGGGATGCTTGGAGGGCTTTTCCGGACACCACACCTGATCAAGTTGATCGGCACGAAAGCGGGCTTTACATTTCTTACAATCAACCATCGGATCAGTAAATCCCTCCACGTGCCCCGATGCTTCCCATACCCGGGGGTGCATTAAAATGCCGGCGTCCAATCCTTCGATGTCGTCCCGTTCGTACACGAAAGCTTTCCACCAGAGTTCTTTAATATTCTTTTTCAGCTCAACACCCAGGGGACCGTAGTCGTAACAGCTATTGATACCGCCATAAACCTCGCTGCTTCTGAAAACATATCCCCGGCGCTTAGTTAACGAAACCAGTTTGTCCATTACCGTTTGTGTTTTGTTCTTTGCCACGTGAATTCCTTCTGTTTTGCTTTCTTTGTCTCGTTTTGAGCAGCAAATATAATTACTAAAGATAAATTTTCAAAGATTTTAATTGAACCCTTTGTTCGGTGTGATAATTCAGGTGCATAAGCAGCATATCCAACAGCAGTCGGAAGCGTACATCTGACAAATCAGTGGTCAAAAATTTTGGCACATCTTGCGGAGAAGCGGCGGTGAGCTGTGTTAAAAATTGCCATTCATTACGATCCAGAAGAAAGCGTTGTGGATTGTTTCTTGAAGTACACCCGGAGCAGATAATCGCCCCATTCACCGGATCGACCTTTAGCGGAAAGGATTGCGGCGGTTTTTCACACACATGACAAGTATTAAAATTCCAGCCAAAGCCCAGGTATTCGCTGAGGAAAAGCATAAATTTCAGCAGAAAAATCATCGGCTCCGGCTGTGTTTCCTGATTTAAGGCATAAAAGGATTCAACGGTAAAATCATACAAAATTCGGGCATTTTCGTTGTAACGGACATAGGCGCGAATCAGCTCCAAAATGGAGAAAGCAATTGCGGTGGAATTTAAATC
>QMLZ01000465.1 GCA_003646995.1 Deltaproteobacteria bacterium
ACTAACGCCATTGCTGAAGGATATGGTGCACGTGTATGTCTACTGCTCATCGGCTATGACCAAGAGCTGATGACAAAACAAGGCTTTCATTGTGAATTGGCAACTGATGACATTGTTTACTTAGATGGTGGCCATGATTTGCAAGGTAATGAGATTACACCTCTGGACATTGATGGGGCGCAGAAGGCTATTCTTGCTCGACGTGATGATGTGGAGGCCTTTGCAATATCCGGCTATTTTGGCACACGTAATGCCACACATGAATTACGGTTACGGCGTCTTGTGGAGGATTTGACCGGTCTCCCTGTAACGTGTGGCAGTGAATTGACCACTCGTCTCAATGCTGTGAGAAGAGCCGCTACTGTGGTCCTCAACGCGCGGCTCATTCCCTTGCTACGCGACTTGATCACCAAAGTTCGACAGACCTTGAACAGGCTCGAAATTACCGCTCCCCTAATGGTCGTCAAGGGAGATGGCTCGCTGGTCAGGGCTGAATGGGCTATACAGCGCCCCGTCGAAACCATCCTTTCTGGCCCGGCAGCCAGCGCCATAGGTGCATTGTCCCTGTCTGGTCAGCGCGACGTATGGGTAGTAGATATGGGCGGAACTACTACAGACATAGTCGCGCTTCATGACGGCAGACCACGCATCAATCCAGAGGGTGCAAGAGTTGGGGGCAGGATAACTATGGTTGAAGCAGTGGATGTTCATACGGTGGGATTAGGTGGAGACAGCCACGTGACCATTGACTCCGAAGGCCAATTGACCATAGGGCCCCAGCGTGTAATACCACTTTGTCTGCTGGCGAGCAGATTTCCTGCTGTGGAAGAAAGACTTCGCCATCAGATCTCGAACCAATTGCGAGAAAGTGGCGCAGGCCAATTCGCTATCCCATGGCGGCGACCATCTCATGGCCTCTCAAAAGAAGACATGGAATTGCTTTCCCGCATGGAGACTGGTCCCTTGGCGTTGTGTGGCGAAGGGACATGGGAAGACTGGATGCTTTACCGCCGTGTTGAGCGATTGGAGAAGATGTGTATAGTCCAGCGTGCAGCCTTTACTCCAACAGATGCATTGCACGTTTTGGGACGGCTGAATCAGTGGAATACCCCTGCTTCCCGACTAGGCGCCGAGTTGCTCGCACTTAAGGCCCAGTCCAGTTCAGAGGCCATCGCCCAAAAAGTAGTGCGTGGCATGTCCGAACGGGTGGCAAGAGAAATTGTAAGCAAGATTCTCGGTGATGAAATAGCTCCTCCTGATTGGCAAAAAGAGCTAACAGCAACATCATTGTTGCAGCGGGCTTTCAGTGGGCAAGGGGACACTGATCTTGCGTGCGAACTTAGGCTCTTACGGCCATTGGTAGCCCTTGGAGCTCCCGTAGAAGCATATATGCCCGGTGTAGCTGAGAGACTGCGCACAGAATTGATTATCCCGCCCCATGCGGAAGTAGCAAACGCAGTGGGAGCAGTGACTGGCAGTGTCGTGCAGCGCATAAAGGTACTAATCTCTCCCCTTGACGGAGGCAGTAAGTTTCGTCTCCATCTGCCCAATGGGGTCCGCGATTTTGAGACCCTGGAAGAAGCAATACTACACGCGCAGCAAGTTGTCCCTCCTTCTCTTGAAGCACTAGCACAGGAGGCAGGCGCAGCCCAGGTTGAGATTAGGATGTCTAGGAAAGATCGGGGGGTAAAATTGAATTTGGGCTGGATCCAGGAAATCCATTTGGATACAGAATTGATCTTTACGGCAATTGGGCGGCCCACACCGGCAAAGCGATAGGCGCACCTGTCTTCAATAATGAAACCACCTCTCTACTACCCGAGTATCCATGTCTTACATATGGAGGACCTTAGAAAGAAACTCTTGGGTCCGTGGATTTTTGGGGTTGGTAAAAATGCCTTCAGCGGTATTTTCCTCCACGATGACACCTTTATCTATGAAGATCACCCGATCCGCCACATGCCTGGCAAAACCCATCTCGTGGGTAACCACTATCATGGTCATTCCATCTTTAGCCAATTCTTCCATGACCTCTAGGACTTCACCTACCAGTTGTGGGTCCAAAGCAGAGGTAGGTTCGTCAAACATCATAATTTTTGGGCGCATTGCCAGTGCTCTAGCGATGGCGACCCTCTGTTGCTGTCCTCCAGAAAGTAAGGATGGCTTTTCTTCCTTCTTGTCTATAAGCCCAACCTTTCCTAGAAAATATTCAGCAATCTTGATGGCCTCGGCCCTCTTTTTCTTTTTTACAACGATAAGTGCCTCCATAACATTTTCTAAAACGTTTTTGTGAGGCCAAAGATTGAACTGTTGAAAAACCATGCCCACATCAGCCCGTATACGATAAATGTCTTTGGGACGCGCCCTTATCACCTTGCCGTCCTTCCTTATTCGCCACCCCAAGAGCTCTCCATCAATATATATCCTCCCCCTATCAGGAACTTCAAGGTAATTCAGGCATCTCAGAAGTGTAGACTTTCCGGATCCACTAGCACCGATGATACAAACGACCTCGCCTTTCCTCACTTCCAAATCAATGCCTTTTAATACCTCCAGATCTCCGAAGGACTTATATAACCCTTCAACTTTAATCATGGGTACTTCCATTTTTCCCTCTCAAAAGAGTTAAGTGTTACTTTTCGATGGACACCTGCTATGAAACGGGCCTCGTCAAGAGCAAAATGCTCCGCAAGAGTTATTCCAATAAATGGTAGCTCGCTTGCAGGGGGAAACTCCTGCGCGAGAATGGGCCCAACAGTAGCTCGTCGGAGCGTTGGGGTTTCCCCTTGCAAGCGAGCTACCGTTCCCTTAGACCTTGTTTTGAGTTATATGGGACAGTCATATGTCCTCTGTTATTTTTTTTGCAAAAAGAAGCAAGGGGTTGCTTCGACGGTGAATCAAAC
>QMLZ01000466.1 GCA_003646995.1 Deltaproteobacteria bacterium
GGGAGGCGCAAGGCTAACGGATAAAGGTCCAAGGATAAAGGTGCGAGGTGAAAGGACAAAGTGCAAAGTTATTTTATGGGTCCCCGCTGACGTCTTCTTTTCCATTCGTACATGGCTCCCTCTCTGGCGTACTACATTGTAACCAAGGGAGGTCAGTGAATTGATCAGTTGCTTTCCGGATATAATCGGCAGCTTCTCAGACATGGATTTCTCCTAGATCCATCATAGTAAAAAGGGACGGGTTGGGAGAAAACGCTGATGCAGCTTCAGGGTCGTCGGAAAAATGAAGCTCAAGTGCCTCCTTAAGATTATTCACTGCTTCGTCGAGTGTTCTGCCTTGGGTAAATACGTCAACATCAAGGCATCTTACACAGTAAAACTCCCCATCATGGTAAATCTCGGCTTTAATCATCTTTTTCATCTTCCATCTCCAGGTGGCTGAAAAGCCATAGTTACGTTATATCTTATACGTTAATTCGCAAACACCTGCGGCAAAACAACTGGACAACTAGCCCCCTAAGTCATGAGTTCAAGGGAACGTACGTGGAGAATTTCCTTGCCAGTGATTGGCCTGATGCTGTCTCTATCCAAAGTCAGTACTGCTATTGTTTCCCCTTCGGCGTTTACAAATTCCACCTCAAAAGCTATTTCCTCTTTATACCGGTGGACTACTGTGCCAATGTCTCCAATTTTTAACTTGTAGTCCGGTATGTCCCTTGTCAGAACTACGATCTCTGTCTCCTTAATCATTTCTTATTGCCTTTCTCCAATAGTGGGTAGGCTGTTATAAATCTTGGAATTTCCTCGCCTTCTTCAACTATCCAAATAGTTCTGATAGGAACAGCACTACCTCTAGGACTTTACAACTGCCCATTTACCACATACTTAATCCCAAATTCTGATTTTGTCAATTCTACCACATCTTGAGACTTAGCTATAATACGTAGGCTTTTTCTTTATTCGGCAACTTCACGGGACTGCTACTGGTGACCGCTTCTTGTCAGTCTCGATGCTCAGTGAGTCAATTGGCTATGCAGGGGAACGAAATACGAGAAAAGCGTTTAACAGCTTGGCGGCTGGGCAGCGCTCCACTGATTTTGGATTAATCATTACTTGACATTGACAGTTATACTACTATATATTTTAAGTATAACTCATACATTTATTGACTAGATAAGGGAGGGGCAAAATGGACAACAACAATAGTCACCCTGTGACAATGAAAGTTTTCCAGAAGGGACAGCTCGTAATCCCTGTTGCTTTAAGGAAAAAGTACGGGATCGAAATAGGAAACCATGTTGAGATAATTGAAACCCCCGAGGGTATCCTTATTAAAGCAAAGTCACAGAAAGAGGACAAAAAGTCGTTAACTCAAAAGTTACATGGTATTTTCTCTGACGTTGCCTCTCAAAGGCCAAATTTAAAGAAAAATGATATTTCAAAGGTAACAGAGCTTGGATACATAGAAGGATGGAACAAATGATTCCATTGATCGGTACAAATGTGATTGTGCGTTTCTTAATAGGTGACGAAGACTCGAAGTACAAGAATTTGTACAATTTCTTTATGCAACTGGAGCAAGGAAAGATTCAGGTTGAATTAAAATTAATAGTATTGTTTCAAGTAATCTTCGTGCTTACCAGTTTTTACAAAATCCCTAGGCCACGAGTAGCAGAGGTGCTCTCTGATTTACTCAAATACCGGGGGATCAAGATCAAAGAGAAAAAAACTGTCAAGCGCATGCTTTTGCTTTGGAAGAAACACTCATTGGACATTGTCGACTGTTACCTTTTAGCACTGCTGGAAACAGAACCTCAAAACGTGCTTTACAGTTATGATAAAGATTTTGATAAATTTGGCTTAAACCGTAAAGAGCCATGAGGGCTGAAAAGCACAACAGCTGGGCGACTAGGCAACGTTCCGCTAATTCTCAATTTTGAATTTTGAATGCTGAATTTTGAATGGCACGGTAGCCAGACAGCTAGGCAGTTAGAAGGCTACGCCGCGTCACGGTATTCTACAAGGCCCAGTGTCAGACCTTCCTTTTCAGATGTCATGGCAATATCTTCCGCGATTCTAGCTACGCTAATATCAACAAATGCCTCTCCGCATTGTTCACATACCAAGGCAGGGACACTCTTTATTACGATCAACCGATCGTCTTCAAATTCATATGGGAATGTGGTTTTGCCACTTTTCATAATGCCTTTGCACATCGGACATTTCATCTTTTTATCCTCCTGGTAAAACCACTTCCCCACTCATTGGGATCAGGTCTATAAACCGTAATTACCCAGAGCATATTGTCCTCGTTATCAATAGCGATGCCTATATGAAGTGGTTCTTCGGTTCTTGTGTATCCCATGGTCAGAAAACTAGGCATAGGCCTATTTTCTGGATATTATTCGGTAATCTTACAACTAAGCAACGCATTTTTAACATCATCGACGTCAATTCCTCTCTGCCTCATTCTAGGTAAACTATGCCTTCTAAAAGCTATGCGGTCATGTCTTGTTAATTTTCTTATGGTGTCAATTATACCTTCCATTGGTCAGTTTGATCGCGAGAAAAGCACCGTTGCTAGAAAGCTAGGAAGCCAGAAAGCTAGGATGCTAGGAAGCTGGGAAGCCATAGACCTTAAGGACCAAGGCAAAAGGTTCAAGGACAAAGGTGAAACAGCACAGCGGCTTGGCTGCTTGGCTGCTGGGCAGCGTTCCACTAGTTTTGAATGTTGAGTTATGAATTTTGAATGGCACAACAGCTTGGCTGCTAGGCGGCTAGCCCGCCCGTAGGGCGGGAGGCGCAAGGCTCAGGGCTAAAGGAAAAAACGATAACTGTTCACGGTTCACTGTTCACGAAGTAAAAGCTTTCAGCTATAGCAAGAAGGCTGGAAATAGAAGCTA
>QMLZ01000467.1 GCA_003646995.1 Deltaproteobacteria bacterium
CTGTACCACTCCTCCCCACGCGCCACCGCCTGCACCGCCGCCACCACCGTCTCCAATGGCTCATCCTTCAGCAGGTAGCCCGCCGCTCCCGCCTGCAACATCCCGTAAACGTACTTGTCGTCTGTGTAGGCGCTCAACGCCAGCACGCGCGTGGGTAAACCTTGCTCCCGGATGGCCTCCGCTACCTCGGCCCCCTCCCGCCCCGGCAGCCGGCAGTCCAGCAGCGCCACGTCGGGCTATAGTCCATCGCCCACGCTGATACTGGATCCGTTCCGACCTTATGACGTTTCACTTCAGAGAATGGTATATTGCAGAATGCAAGCAGGCCCCGTCACTTGCCATGCAACCATGACTGGTAAGTCATTTGACTGTCAGCCCCAAGAAATTAGGGGATTCGAATACTTGCTATAACAGATCTGGTTTCCGGCAAGCTCTCAACCTCACAGCGGTCCAATGCGTCTGACTCAATGCGCAGGATGTATCCTACGTTCCCTTCAACAAAGGCCAGAGCCAAAGCTCGGGGGTGCGGGCAATATGTGCCCGGCTCTGCTTCGTAGCTCCGGATGGACCCAATCACCCTTCTGCCATCTAGCACCAGCTCATCGCCGTTCAATTCCTTGATGGCCGAAGGGTCTTTAGTATCGGCAGTCATCTGGTCAAGTAGTTCACTGACTGATAAATCCTGCAATTCGGGCACAATCTCCATCTGCATCACATACCTTCCTTTGATAATGGAAGTGTCCTCGTATTCGAAAGTGGTATGGAGCTGATCATCCGAATGGGCAATGCTGGCTCCTTCTGGGACAGCCAGTTCGTAGCTCCAAATAGGGTCTTCGTATGCGGTAAATTCAAAGGCCTTTCCCATTTCAACGGTGTAGGGTGTGGGGGTGGGGCCAGATGCAAGCTGTTGAGCCGGACCGCAACCTGAAAACAATCCGGCAACCACACACAACGTTAAAAGACATATCATTCTTGACATTTCGTTGGTCTCCTTTTTCCTGCTTGGTGAGCAAGCTTTCTCTACATAACAATGTAAATGAGTTATGAAGTGCTAGGGACTTAACATTTGCCATTCTTCGATATTCCATGTGCTGGGGGTAGAGCCTTTGGGGAGTCTGAAACCCTGAATCTGTGGGGTACGTACCGCGAAACGGGGATATTCGCACAAAGGCACAGAAGGAAGATCTTCAGCATAGATTTGCTGCTGGACAGTGTACCATTTTTGTCGTTCCTCTTGTAGTCCCAAGGAAACTGCGCGTTCCAACACAGAATCACTGCGTGGATTACTCCAGCCACTGAAGTTATCACCCCACCAATCGTTCTCTGCTTTTGGAACGCTATCTGAATGCCACAACTCAACCCCGTCCGGCTCACCCTCTCCTTGCCAGGAGAATAGAGCCAAGTCGTAGTTATGCTCTAATAAAGGACCTGGTGAGCTAAATAGAAGAGCCGGGTGAACCATCTCTATACTGACCTCAAATCCAGCGGCTTCCAAGTAATTCTCAATGAGTGTCGCGACATGTTGACGTCTCTTGTCTCCAACCGCAACACACATTTTGATATACAGAGATTCTCCCTTTCGTCTCGCAGGCCCTTCTTTTTCAATTGCATAACCTGCTCCCTCAAGCAACTCTATGGCATGGTGTGAATCATAGCGATAACCAAGCAAAACAGGAGTGTATGCCCAGCTACTTGATGAAACCCAGCTTTGCATGACAGCCTCTTCCTGTCCACAAGCGGCACGTGCTATCGCCTCGCGATCTATTGCATTGGCAACGGCTTTCCGAACAAGTACATCGCTGAATGGTTCTCTGAGACAGTTGAAATCAAGTCGTTCCCATCTCAAAGACGGTTTTCGCTCTAAGATGAACCCTTCATTAACAAGTAACTCCAAGTCAGCGTTGGGCAACTCGGATAAAGAGCCCTCGGCGATCAAGTCTATGTCGCCTTGATACAAAGATGTCACCAAAGCATTCTCGTTCGGAATCACTTTGATGGTGATCTGCCCAATCTTTGGCGGTGGCTTGAAATATGGATTTGTCTCCAATGTAATGATTTGGGTAGCTGGAGCCAATTCGTCAGGAAGGACAGATACTACACCAGGAGATAATATCTCTCTGGGGTCTCCTACATAACGCCACTCACTTACTCGGTAAGGGCCTGCACCAACAGGACGTAAAGCATATTGACTAGCTTCAATTTGTTCTATCGTTAGATTGGCAAGGACATGTGCAGGATAGAGGGCTTCACCTAAGGGCTGGTTATAGTGCGGATTTTTGAATCCAGGGCGGTATGTAATCACAATAGTTCGAGCATCAATGGTATTTATTCTGTCAATTGACCGCGCCACTGGAGAGAACAAAAAATCATTTTGCTGAAGTAAATCATAGGTAAACTCTACATCCCTAGATGTAATCGGCTGACCATCTGACCATTGCAAACCCTCACGCAGGTGGAATGTGACAGCTAGCTGTTTCTCACCACTTCGACCGGCTGGTACCCAGCGAGCCTCCCCATTTTCAAAGGTGGGCACACTTTCAGCAAGCATTGGAACTAGATTCCCTTGCTCATCCTCAGAAACGAGTCCCCGGTGGACTGCCTGTGCAATAAAACGAGTGGAGTGCCAATGAGAGGAGACTAGAAAGGTATTCTCGATCGGCTTTAAAATGCCGATTCGGATAGTGGTTGGGGTGTGGTGCGTTGCATCAAGCTGAGAAACGGTACAAGCGGAGAGATTCAGAAGCAGAACTATCATTGTAATACAGACGTGTCCTAATTTCATATTTCACTACCGGACACTATGAAACAGACTTAAATTGTCCGAGTTGGCACAATTATTTGAGTGCATATCATTTACCCCAAGCGCATTTTATGGTATCCTAAGCCGGCATAAAAA
>QMLZ01000468.1 GCA_003646995.1 Deltaproteobacteria bacterium
CAAAAATCTAAACTGACACGGATATCTTAAGTATCATTTTTTCATATCAGGCAAGACCACAAAAAACCTGCCACACTAATGACAGGGCTCTTGGGAAGGCCTATTTTTTCAAGGCATCAATCTACCTATGTTCTGATCTCTTGTAACATAAACACCAGGTAGGAAATAAGAAAACATAACAAGGTAACCGCCACAAGGGCGACCAGATGGGGGTAGATCACAACAATACTCTGGCCCAGGGAAAGAGGATTCTGGAAGCGGGATGCCGAAAGCCTCTCAAGGGGGCCCATGACTATGAAAGAACTTGTTGTCTTTTCCATTGGATTAACGATGATCGATGCGGCCTGCGAGTAGAGTACCATCGGGGAAAATAGAGAGCACCTTTCCTTGATGCGGGCGTTTTTCACAACCATTTCTGGAGTGGTGTAACCTTGCCTGTCCACGGGAGCCGCCATATCGGCCAGTACATCGGCGCCGAGGGAAATAAAGAAGGACAGAAAGATCCACAATGCAACCGAAGCCAGGGCAGAGGTGGCAATGTTCTTAAAAGATATAGAAAAAAGCATAGATACCCCCAGCCACAGTGAGATGTAAAAGATACTGATGACAAGATAGATGACAAGGCGGCATATCTCCTCAATGCCTGGAACGACCCCCAATAAAGTCAGCCCAAAGCCGAAAATCACCAGGACAATCGATAGTAGTGTGATGATAATTGTGGTGATCCCGGCAAGGAATTTCCCGTTGATTACCGCATCCCTGTAAATCGGCTGGGAGACCAACTTGACTAAAGTTCCCTGTGCCCTTTCACGATTGATGGCATCAAATCCCAGCACGATTCCCAGAAGAGGGCCTAAAAAGGAGACGAACTGGACCAGTGAGAGTATTGCACCGGGGGTGTTAAAGAGCATGAGAAAAACAAACTTGGGCTTGGCCACTCCTTCCAGGCTTTCTCGCAAGTGCATCCCCGCCGTATAGCTGGTAATGAAACTGACCATGGCGATCAGGGCAAAGATGATAACAAACCTGTAACTGCTGAAGTGGTCGGCCAATTCCTTTTTGTAAATTGATAGTAAGCCCTGCATACTCAGCCCTCCTCAAAGTATTTCATGTAGATCTGCTCCAGGGTGTATTCTTCTTCTTCCAGGCTAAATTTCTCCTTGCCAAGGGAAGCAACAGAACCCATAGCGACCATTTTACCTTTAATCATAATACCAACCCGATGTGAGATTTTTTGAACATGATGAAGATTATGGGAGGAGAGCAGGACAGTTATTTTTCTGTTGCGGTTCAATGATTGGATAATTTCTATTACTCGAAATGCACCATCAGGATCCAGCCCCAGGGTGGGCTCATCAAGGAACAGCACCTTTGGATCTTTAATAAGGACTTCCGCAATGCCTAAACGTTGTCTCATTCCCCTGGAGTATGTACCTACTTTTTTGTGTGCGTCCTTTGAAAGACCGACTACATCCAGTACCTCCTCAATTTTCTTTGAGACGGTACCACCATTTATACCATTCAGTTCGGCGATATATGTCAGACTCTCAACAGCATCCAGGTCCCTGTAGACACCGACATTTTCTGGAAGATACCCTACAAGCCGCTTGACATCTATGGGCTTTCGCACCGGGTCCAGACCGCAGACCCGGGCAGAGCCTTCCGATGGCCGACTGAGACCCAGGAGCATCAAAAGAGTTGTGCTTTTGCCGGAACCATTCGGCCCCAAAAACCCGAAGATCTCTCCTTCCTCGACTCGGAAGGTAAGCTGGTCTACAGCGGTCTGTTGACCGTATTTTTTTGTAAGACCTACAGTTTCTATTATCCTCTCATTCTCCATTTTAGCGCCTTCCCAATGTAATGAATAATATCACAAGACCGGCTATCACAAGGACAATAATCCCTATCCCTATCCATCCCCAGGTGGTAGGCGACCTCACAGTAACCCTCAGTTCCAAATTCTTGGTGTCTTTTCCTCCTCTCGCCGACAGGTTAACAGAGTAGTCTCCTACCAATGCCTGATCCGCCGGAGTAATGGTCACCTCAACCTGTTTGAGTTCCCCCGGGTCGAGCCCCTCTATCTTTTCAGGGTTAAACTTGACTTTCCAGTTTTCCGGCTTGAAGGAGAGAAACTCCACCGTACTGAGCGGTGCTGTTCCACTGTTTTTTACGTATATGGAGAGATTGGCCTCTTTCCCCCTCAAGGCATTAAGTGAAAGGAGACCGTTAGAGGTACCCACTTCCAGCTTGTGTGTGCCTGTGAGGGCAACTGTCAGCGTTGTCTCTCCTTTGGCCTTGGGCGAATCAACCTTAATCAGAATATGGTATTCCCCTGGTTTAGACCATGGGTAAGGTTTTACTTCTACGGCCAGAGTCTGTGTCTGGCCCGCCATTATCCTCAAACTGGAAATGTATTTTTCTTCGTAAGCCGGCTTAAAACTTGCCTCCCAGTTTTTCGGCGCTTCATAACCGAGGCCAAACATGAGATCTTCATCAGTTTTGTTTTTCACCTGCAATGAAAATTCAAATCTGGCATCCGGTGGCCCCTGAAGCACAGGATATGAAGTGGTAATCTCTACTCCTTTGGATTCCTCCTCTTCTTTCTTTTTGTTCACTGTAACGGCCACCCGGGCGGAGGACACAAATTTTCCGTCCACGGTCTGTGCCTTGATCAGAAAAGTATATCTGCCAGGGGCCACCCCTTCATCAGGTTCTGCTTTGAGGGTAAGGCTCTTGGATTTGTCACTGGGCACGTGAACACCGGTCACCCTGTAATTGAAGGATTTTAGCCATGCCTTCCAGCCTTTTGGAACCGATTGAAACATAAGATCAATATCCTCATCCTGTCTCCCAAGGTTGGTTACCGTAAGATCCATGGTGAAATCTTCTCC
>QMLZ01000469.1 GCA_003646995.1 Deltaproteobacteria bacterium
ATAGAGGGTTTTGAAAAATTCGGTGGCATAGATGGGCTTATAAAGCGGAGGGTGGGTTCAAAATCCTCAGTTAAGTGTCAAAGTCGGGATGAGAAAGCAAAGAAGCAAAGTATCCACTACCAGATGAGGGGACCATGCCAGGGCCTGGGTGTGAAATGAGGTGGGGACTTTCACTGGAATCGGTGGGGACTTTGGCTGGAATCGGCACCCCTGCTATTCGTGGGTGGCTTTCACCTTATCGTATGGTTAGGACTGCAAGGAGAAGAAAGAGCTTGCAGAAATTGGCAAGTTGCCCCAAAAGGGGGAATAGTGAGCAGAATCAACAAATTTATGCCATTGCCCACGGATTGGAATATAGGATAGATTTAGCAATGAAAAAGAATTTCACAAGGGAAAAAACCGCAAGCATGGTTGGTGCGGAACCCAAAAAAGAGCTCCTGGACGAGGTTGTGAAGAGGATCGTTGAGGTTGCTCAACCTCTCAGGATCATTCTTTTTGGATCTGCTGCCAAGGGGAGGATGGGACCAGACAGCGATTTGGATATCATCGTCGTGGTGAGAGATGGCGTTCATCGGAGGCGCACGGCCCAGGCTATTTATAGAAGTCTTTCTGGATTGGGTGTTCCAAAAGACATTGTTGTCGTCACAGAAGGTGACATAGAAGCCTACGCCAACAACCCTTCCCTTGTTATATACCAAGCGCTGAGAGAGGGTAAGGAACTGTACCGTGCGGTTTCATAGGCCAACTCCTGGCACAGCAGAGGATTGGTTGTCCCGGGCCAAGGGTGATCTGGCCATTGCCAAGGTGCCCCTTCCTGAAGGGGGATATTACGAGGACCTCTGTTTTCACGCCCAGCAGGCGGTGGAAAAGGCGATAAAGGCGGTGTATGTCCATCATGGCCTTTCCTTTCGTTACACCCACGACTTGAGCGAACTGATAAGTGGGCTTGAAAAGGGAGGAATACCCGTACCCCAGGATGTGAAAGAAGCTGAGGTCCTAACAAGTTACGCCTGGGAAGCCCGTTACCCTGGCTTGTACGAACCTGTTACCGAAGAAGAATACAGAGAAGCCGTGGAGCTGGCTGAAGCCGTTCTAGCATGGGCAGAGACAAAAATCAGGGGTTGAGAGATTTCTGTTATGGGTAAAGCAGCCGACGAGCTTATTTTCCTCGTCTCCAAGCAAATCCAGAACCACCGTCATTGCATCACCGTACTTAGGCCCAGAGCCTTTTGGGAAATCCATCTAAGATACAAAGGCCCTGGAACTTGACCTTTGCGGGAAAGCGCCAGGGCCAGACTCAGGGTCATGGTAAAGCGCCTTCTCCGAAAGTACGGCTACCCGCCTGACAAACAGGAGAAGGCTACCAGGACCGTTCTGGAATAGGCGGAGTTGTTTGGGTATGAGCTGGCGTGAAGCCATGAAGGAACTAGGCTGCTGAAGAGTAGATTTCCCGACTAGTAAGAACAGCAGCATTGGTATTTGAAGAACCACAGTAAATATTATAAACAGAATCGTGTGAAGAGATCAGGGAGGTGATGGGCTTATGAGTACCGCTGTTCTCAGAGAATTGACTGAGAGTTTCTCCCTGTTAAAAACCCCTGAGGAAAGGGAAAGGTTTCTGACAGTGGTAGGTGCCCTTACCCTGAGAGTGATAAGTCTGGAAAAGGCTTCCGAACTCATGGGTATGAGCAAGGAGGCTTTTCTGGGTCTCCTAGAAGCTACCGGGATAGACTTTTCTTATTTAGATGGAGAGGATGGGGAAATAGAAAGGTCCTGGCCGTGATAGCAGTCTTTGACAGCTCTCCGTGGATTTTTCTCTCCAAGCTGGGTTTTGTGGATAAAGCCATCGATCTCTTTGACCATGTCCTTGTGCCCTCTTCAGTGGAAGAAGAAATCTCCCAAAAGAGAGATCGAGCCCGCGATATCCTCCAAGGCGCTGGCAGCGGGAAAAGTTAAGATCACAACCGCCAGCAATCCCCGATTCGTTGCTGCTTTGCGGCGGAGGCTGGGGAAAGAAGAATCGGAAACCATAGTCATAGGTCTGGAATTAAAAGCCGACATGGTAATCTTGGACGACCATGCAGCGAGGACAGAAGCAAGAAGGCTTGGTCTGCAAGTCAAAGGTACTCTTGGTCTTATCCGCAAACTCAGAGATTCAGGTGCTATCAAATTGGACGAGGGAAATCTGTACGCCCGCCTCCAAGAAATAGGTTTTCGGGTGAGGAAAGATATTTACCTGGAGATATTTCGATAAGAAACACAACCTAGTGGGTAGTATGACTGGATTTATCTCTCCAAAATACGGCTACCCATCCGACAAGCAGGAGAAAGCCACTAGAACCGTTCTGGAGCAGGCGGGTATGAGTTGGCGTGAACTTCCTTAGCGTTACTCTTGTCAGAATAAGGTGGGGAAGCGGGCCTGTACCTTGTGCCATTACAGCATCTTTTTGAATTCATCCACCGTTAGATCGGCGTCTCTCAGGATGCTCTTGGGAATCTTAGGGTGGAGAATCTTTCCCGTATGATAAGGGACCGTTACTCTTTTTCCGGGTCATGCTTTATAATCCCTGTAAAAATGAGATGGCCTGGGCTATCAAGGAGTTACCTCCAAAACCTTGATGAAAGGAGGACCCAGGCCAATGAAAAAGTTACCACCTAGCAAAAGGATGAGCAAGGCTATGAGAGAACTTTTGGAGCAGGGAACTGAGGGGTACGTCTTGAAAAAATTTTTGAGATTGGGGAAGCAACTCCTGATCAAGGGCGATTAAAGCTCATGGTCCCCCAGGTCCGCCAGGCCCCTGAGCCTTTCATCCCCAAGGTGGCCCAGTTTTTCAAAGGCCACACGGACCTTCTGGATAAGTTGGTTGTGGAGATGTATGCCAGGGG
>QMLZ01000470.1 GCA_003646995.1 Deltaproteobacteria bacterium
ATCCTTTCGTCGTCTCTAAACATTTGGAACCCCGGCCAGGCCGAAACCTTGAATCACCGTCAAAATGCCTATCATCGCCCATGAACCCACAGATGCGGGATCTTTCGGGATGCCGCGAGGAAGATATGAGGTGTCGCATGAACGCCGAACCGAAGACGGTGTCCCTGTCGCCCGAATTGAAGAGATTGCAGGAAGAATGGCGCAGCCTTCCGAACGACAGAGAAAGGGAACGTTTCTACTTCGATAAGTTCGCCCCGCTCTTCGTTCCCCTCTTCGCCGAACTGCCGATCCACGGAGCGCCCGCGGAACTGCCCAGACCCAAAGCGTTGATAAGCGTTTTAGGGATGTCGTTTCAGCCCGTGGTGCTGATGGCGGCTTGGGTTCGCCCGGAGAAGATGCTGCTTCTCGCCACGGAGAAATCGGCGCGGCACTCGGTGGATGGAAGGGGCGTGATGGACCTCCTGGAGGAACTGGCGGGCGTGGCTCCCGAATCGGTCGAGATCCGTGTCCTTAAAGCTCCTCTGGAGACTTCGATCTACCGGAATACCAGGGAATTCATGAGAAAGGGCGCATTCGGCAGAAGAGATGTGTTCCTCGATCTGACGGGCGGCAAGAAGACGATGTCCGCCTCCGCCGCGTTGGCAGGGTTCCTCTACGGTCTTCCCATTGTGTACCTCGATTACACCGAGTATCTGCCCAATGGAAGGACACCGCTGGCGGGTTCGGAGTACCCCCGTTTGCTCGAAAACCCCCTGACGATACTGGGCGACCTCGAGCGTCGCAGCATATTCGAGGCCTTCAATAGGGGCGATTACGCCGAAGCGGCGCGCCTGGCGGAGAGGCTCGCGGAAAGGCTGTACGATCCCAGAGAAGCCCAATGCCTGATGTCGCTGGCGCGCGCGTGTGCGGATTGGTCCTCTCGAAGGTTCCCGGACGCCTTGCGCGGGATGAGAGAAACGTTGCGTGAGATAGAGAAAGCCTCTTGGAAATGGGCTCCCCCGGTCGCAGCTCGGCTGAGGAAGAACCTGTCGGCGTTGAAGGACTTGACGAGAGGGTACTCTTCGGAGGACTTCGCGAAGAAACTGTCGCTGGTTTTGTGGTTCGTAGCCGAGGCGGAAACCGCTCTCGAACGTGGAAATCCGGAAAAGGCGGTGTTCTACGCTTACGCCTCGGTCGAGCGGTATGTGGTTTTCTGCTTGAAGGCGGACTTCGGATTGAATGACAAGGATCCCGACTACGAGCTCGTAAAGGGGAAGTTGCTGCTTCGCAAGGAATTCGATGAAGTGGGCGAGCTTATGTACGGCAAGAAATACGTGCCGCTTCGCCGTTACCCCATGCGCATAAACTACGGCACCGGCGTACAGCTTCTCGCCACGTTGTCCCCGCAACGGCTCCCGCGCGAATTCTTGAGAAAACTGTTGGGTCTTGCGGAGGAGCGCAACACGCGTATTCACACGGCCTCCACGCGGAAGCTCGATGAAAAAGGCATCAGGAAGTACTTGGAGATCGTGAAGAAGATAACCGCCCCCCAGATTCCCACCGAGGATTTGGACGAGACGCTCTCCGCTTACAAGCTGCCGACCATATCTGAGGAATAACAGGGGGGGATTCGTGGAAGAAGGCCGCTTATCCGCGAAGGGCGAAACGGTGGTCGGAAAGGCGGGGGAGGGCGGAGTGGTAAGATCCGGAACGGCTGCGCTTCCATCGTCCTCACTGCCGTTGTAGTGCAAACCACCGGCGCGAATTCGGTTTTCAGACTCCAGGACCAAGGGGAGTGTCTCTTCGGCTTCCCCTCGGATGTAGATGTCCGCTTCAGGATAATGAGCCTCGAGTTCACCTGATGGCGTATAAGTAATCTGAGGGCCGCCCAAGATGATAAGGCCGTCGAGTGAACCCGCTTATCGGTGGACGCGGGCGGCCTTCGCAGGGCGTATTTCGTCCGGCGGCCGCAATGTCGGGGGAGGGAGAGTCCTTCGGGGTATTTCCGCGCGGAGGGAGAAACGCGCCGGGCCGCAAGGAGAAGGAGCTGCCTTACCCTTCCGCTTTCCATATTCCCAGGCGTCCTACCTGGAATTTCCCTTTCCCGCTCAGTTTGCTTCCCGGCACGAAGCAGACGCCGGAAAAGCCCACGTCTTGGCCGACGTGCTTCGTTCTCCACTCGCGTCCCACGAGGGGTTCTATCTCACCCTCGGCGTGGAGATTCGGATCGGCCGCCGTGTGAGCCAGGAGCCGGGCGTCGGCTTCGAGCGATAGCAGCGGCCTGTCGCCGGAGCCCTTGAAAGACACGTTTCCGAACAATCTTAGACAATCCATCTCGTTCGGAGAGCCCAACGGCTCGACCGCCCCCCAGCCGTATCCCCTTTCTCCTCCGAACTGGATACGGCGCAGGGCGGATCTCCAATTCAGCCGGCAATCGCCGCGTTCGAAAATGTAGCCCGCGAGGTAAACCTGTTTTCCGTCATCGATGGTATGCGGCGAGATGAACTCCACCTCGTGCAGGGTGCCCTCGGCCGCGGCGTGCCCCGAACGATTCAGCGCCGTACCGGCGTAACCGCCCAGGAATCGGCGGCGGAAATCGGCTTCGCCTTCCCACGGCCAGTTCACCTCGAACCCGCTTTTCGCCTTCAGGGCCGGATAGAAGTAGGTGAAAGCCAACTTCTCATGGACCAGCTCGCCCGTTTTCTCGTATCTCCCCGAATCGGTCGCCGCTTCGTCTCCCGCTTCGTTGCGGGTAAGGCGCATGGTCAACGCCCCCCACAACATGCGGCCGGTGACGTAAGGACGGGTCATCAGCAGGTTGCCGACCTTGCGCCAGCCGCTGTGCAAAGGAGTACGCAATCGAAAGACGACCTCGAACGCTTTCCAGGACATGTTCGTCACTCC
>QMLZ01000471.1 GCA_003646995.1 Deltaproteobacteria bacterium
CAAGCTCGTTGTCCAATATCGCCAACAAAATGCAGGTCGGGATTTTGATCAGGAAATCCTCGATGATCTCCGTGAACAGTCACAAAAGGGTACTTCTGTCGGTGCAACATGGCGAGTAATTGTCAATCCAGCAGAGGACCTGCCTGAACAAAAGACTCTAGCACTTCTGATTTTCCCTCCATCTTTGTCATGGGATGAAAATGGCGGTCGAAAAGATGCTGTGGAGGAATATGTGCGGAAGATCAGCAACCAATGTGGAGGAAAGGACAGACTCTATCGAAATACTCTTATCTTTCTGGCGGCTACATCGCGAGGCCTTTCTAAGCTAAGGCAGGCACACAGAGAACGAGCAGCTCTTGAAGGTGTTAAATCGGATTACTGGGACCAGCTTGATGAAGGACAAAAAGGGGAATTAAAAAAACGCCTTGATATTGCTCAAAGCTCCGCTCTCGAGGCGCTGGGGCCAGCATACACTGTGGCCCTAAGAGTTCAAGGGCAAGATGTCGAAGCGTGTGTGCTTCCTGATGCTCGCTCCTCTTTCAAAGAACACCTTGATTATCTCTGGACTACCTTGGTAGAGGACGAGGAATGGATCTTGAGAAAGGTTGGGTCTGTGACCCTTGAAAAAACTGGATTGTTCCCAAAGGAAGGAGCCTTGAGGCTTAAAGATGCTGTGGAAGCGTTCCTTCGGTTTACTGACAAACCAATAATTGCAAAAAAGGATGCTGTTACTAGTGGGCTTGCACAGGCATGTGCTGACGGTCTTGTTGGCATCGGACGCGGAGGAAGCCCTTCTGCACTTCAGGCGCGCTACTGTAAGCAATCGGTATCCCTTGATCCGAGCGAGGATGGCGTCTGGATTATCCCGCCCTTTGAGCCAGAAGAGCCCAAGACAGCTATTGTCGAGAGTATTACCGGTGGAGCCACAGAGACCACAACGGTGACTTCAGCAGAAGTGACACCGTTGCTTGGAACAGGAGAAGGCACAGGAACAGAATCGGCCACTGTCGAAGCTACTGCCAAGCCAACAGTAAAGCGATTTTCTGTACGTGGGGCTGTGTCTGTTGAAAATTACGGCGAACTCTTCCGCTGCTTTGTGGGACCAGCAGCACGAATGAATTTGAAAAAACTTCATTTGGGCATCCAGTTTGAGATGGAAGTTCCTGAAGGGCAGCAACTTGATCCGAATGATCCTGTATTAAAAGCAATGAAAGAATCAGCCCGCCAGCTCGGACTAAAGTTTGAAGTGGAGGAGTGAACTCAGTTCAGGTTTACCTGAAACCTTTTGATCGTGGAGTATCGCCCTCAGCTAATATCCCAAGGACTTGTTGGTGTGAGTGGTTATTTGACGAAAAAGGTGGTCGAAGGGAATAAGTAGTGGGTACTAGAGTCTATATCCTAGGTGCAGGCAGCTCAATTGGGCATAGCGGTGGAGTATTTCCTTCGATTACCGGTTTCTTCGCTTGTGCCAAGGAGTTTGACCTTTATTCAGATAAAGAATTCCGGGACTTGGCAGTATATATAAAACAGGAAATGGGAGATAATATTTATGTCAGCAGGAAGGAAATTGATATTGAAAAAGTCATGACACATATTGAGATTGACTTGGAGAAACGAGCTTCTCCAAAGCTCCTTGCAATTCGACAACAACTCCTCGACCTCATACAGCGGGTACTTATTGCAGCTGATAAGCAAACAGCCCCCAAGAATGGTGAGTATGATTTACTGGTATTACGCCTTCAGAGTAGGGACACAATTATCACGTTTAACTGGGACCTCTTGTTAGATGAAAGGCTGAATCGAGGTCCTATCCTCCAAAACTATTATCTAAGAAGTAAGGAGCATGAAAAGTACAGAACCGGACATTATTTTCAGTTTCTGTTAGATTTTACTGGATTAGGCGAGAAGACATGGCATGGTGCCTTTGTTAGAGAGCCCTATTCTGATTGGAACCCATCTACTGGATACTACCTAAAAGTCCATGGCTCAATTGATTGGTATTTCTGTTCAAATGAGAGTTGCCGTTTTTTTCGGAAAGTATTTCCAGTCTTAGACCTCGATAAGATCTATTATTGCTCAGAATGCCATGAACCACTAGAACGTCTCCTGATTCCCCCTGTCCTCAATAAAGGATACCATCAGTATCCTCTTATAAGGCGCATCTGGAATCTGGCATCCAAAGAAGTTAGTTCGGCAGAGAAGCTTATAATCTGGGGATATAGCATGCCGCCTACCGATTATTACAGCTCATGGCTTCTTCGGCAATGCCGAAAGAATCCGCCCAAGAAACTAATAATAATTAATCCCTCAGTAAAGTCTAAAAGGAATACCGTTGCTACGGGATTTGTCCGCCGTTTCTATGAATTATTCAGGGGAAAGATAGAGAAGGGATCTATTTCACTTTTTGAAACCTTTTCTGATTACCATAAAGATCTAGATATTTTGAATAAGTATGATATTGGCCCTCTCAAGGATGCTTACGCAGGAATCTAGATTGGATCGAAACGTTTTTCAAGAATGTTGGAAACAAGGCTTTGATTATAACAAATTGTAATGCTTTTTGGCTTAGGTTGATCTGTTCCTATTCCACCTCAGGCCTATTTCGGCGGCTCATCTGGTCTCGGTCTCCGGGCGGCTCGATGTGCTGCGACACGGCCTTGACCAGGACTTGATCATGCTCCGCACGAAAAACCTGCCAGCGGCGAAGGGAGGCGGATCATGAGCTTTCGTTTCTGGAGACGAATCAGGATCGCACCGGGCGTGACCCTGAACTTGAGCAGGTCGGGCGGATCCCTCTCGTTCGGGCCGCGCGGGGCCAAGTTAACCATCGGATCCCGAGGAAAGAGGGCCACCGTTGGTTTGCCAGGCACAGGG
>QMLZ01000472.1 GCA_003646995.1 Deltaproteobacteria bacterium
AGTCATGGCAGCCACAAATAAGGAATGGTCCCTTTCCAACATACCTCCAAAGGGAGACAAGGACGTTGCAGCGTTCGCTAACAGTCTTTTTGAGATATCCAGGGTAGAGCTCGAAAGGATAAACAAGCATGATGATTTCCTTGCCAATTATAGTCTGTATCGCGGGCAAAGTGGGCCCGGATGTCAGAGTGGATCAAGCTTAACGCCTGTAAATCTTTACTTTAGCAATATAGAAAGGACGATAGCTAATATCACGGCCAGGAGTCCGTCGGGCGAAGTAGTTGACATGGATGGTTTTGACCAGGATGGTGCGGAGGATATCCTGAACGCCAAACTACAAAAGTGGTGGAAAGAAACAAACCAGCAGACTAAGGTCAGGACCTCAGCACGTACTATGGAGATATACGGGATCACTGTTGAGAAACCCGCCTGGAACAAAGAGCAGGAACGGCCTGATATTGTGGTCACTGATCCATACGGCTTTTATCCGGCCCCAGGGTTTTACGAAGAGTTTGACCTTGAGGCTCCCTTTATTTCCTACGCATACCTAAAGTATATTGATAAGGTGGAGGCTGAGTTTAACGTTAAAAACCTTGTCCCCGATGAGGCATATGACCTACTTGGCACCGTCCGGGAGGAGTACAAGGGGCAATCCGGCGCAATCCCTAACACAGGTTACAGTGGAGTATACGAGGACCCCTTAATAAGTGCCGGCATATCTAGCGACCAGGGAGCTTCGGACCGCAAACTCGAACGATGCCTAATAAAAGAAGTGTGGGTAAGAGATGGCAGGACGAAGACCGTAACAGAAGAGCATCCAGTCATTGACCCGGATACAGGTATGCCGCAGGTTGATGAAAAAGGTGTTATGGTTATCCAGGAAATCAAAAAGACTGTACCTGTTTACCCAGACGGCATAAGGAAAATTACCATAAGTGCCGTGAGCCAGGGCGATACTGGTGGATACGTTGTACTTGACGATTGCGCAAACCCCAACATAAACCCTAATCTTGATATTGAGCTTGCGAAAACAACTCATCCCTGGGGGAGGCTCCCAGCCTACCACGCCAATAGCTACAAAGACCTTGTCTCTCCATGGGGTTTTGCGGCTGCTGAACAGGTGGGAGACCTGATTGTAAAGATCAACAAGATAATATCGAGGCTTATTAACTACGTTACTAACGTGATGAGTCCTCCGCTTATCGTGCAGAAGAACTGTGGCATAAGCCGGGAGATGATAACATCTGCGTTAAAAAAAGGTGGCCGGCTTATTCTTATGCCGACGACACCTAATGCTCGTATAGAGTTCATGCAGATACCTAATCTACCCTCCACCTTCTTTCAAGTGCTTGAAATAATTGTAGGTTTCTTCGATAGAGTGTACGCTATAGAGAGTGCTGACAGAGGCCAGGCGCCAAGGGGCGTGATAGCAGCTGCAGCCATTGTCTCGTTGCAGGAAAGAAACCAGGAGTTGATGCAGTCAAAGACTGCAGCGATTGAGGCGCTTGTCGAAAACCGCAGTAGGTGGTGTGTTGGTTTGTATCAAAACTTCGGCACAAAGACTGAGTATGTTGATGTAGCGAGCAATCCGGCAGAATTCGTTGGCACTAACTTTGCTGGCCGCAAGTTTAGTTATGTGGTTGAGGCGGGGTCCACAACTCCAAGGACAAGCTTACAGATGCAAGAGATCGCTAAGTGGTTATGGCAGACAAAGGCCATCGATCAGAGGGCAGTGCTCGAAATCATGAATGTCCCCGACTGGAAGAATATTGTTGAACGGACAGGCGAAACGCAGCTTGACCAGGCACTCCAGATTCTTATTGATTCCGGTATGCCGGAAGAGGAAGCGTTTAGCTTAAAACAGTACCTACTACAACCCAATCAAGGGTCGGGTGGGGAGAATGCCGTTAATGGAATAGCTGAGACTGAGCAAAGATAAAAAGAATGTGGTGAGAGAAATTAAAACTGAGAGGTAAAACAGATGCCGTTATATACATACCAGTGCGAAAAGTGTAACAAGGAAATAGATAAAGTGTTCCCGATAGAAGGCAGACCCGATACAATAAAGTGTATCCATTGTAATTGTAATGCAAAAAAAATACTCTCTATCGGTCACGGTGGCATACAGACCGATAATGACGTAACTTGGCTCGATTCAGCCTGTGATACTCTGTTGACGCCGGGGGAGCCAAGATTGACTACCCGCACAGAATGGCGGGCGTGCTTAAAAAGGAAGGGACTCATTCCTATAGGATAAAGTGATTAGTTTAACATAGAAGCCCACTTTGTGCAAGTTTTTTATTTTCAATAATAGTGGTTTTCATTTTAACATGATATACTATATATGTAAAGGATTTTTTATTAACCCTAAACAAAGGAATATCTCTTGCGATGTCCCGCGTGGATAACGTAAGGTTTTTTATTAACCCTAGACAAAGGAATATCCCTTGTGACGGCCTACGGGAATAACGTCAATAGCAAGTGGCCCTGGAGGAAAAGAAATGTCAGAAGAAACAAATACCACCGAAACCAATGGCAATGATGGCAATGAGGGTAATGGCGAAGGCAATTACCTTGGCTCCTGGAGTACTAGGGAAGACGCTGAGGCTGGCCTAAGCAACTTACAAACAAAGTTGTCGGAGCAAGGTAACGAGGTTGGTATACTCCGTGCTCAGAATGATGATTTTGCCTCACGTATGGATGAGATGCAAGCTGCGATAAATGCCAGTAAAGAGGCAAGTACGCAGAAAGCTCAGAGCAAAGAAGCTGAAAACATACAAAGTGAGCAAGCAAACATCAAAAAGCAGATCGAAGACCTTGACCCAGTTGAAGATGGGTACACGGCAAAGCTTGCG
>QMLZ01000473.1 GCA_003646995.1 Deltaproteobacteria bacterium
CCTCAAGCGAAAGAGAAATTGCGAGGTCCTTGGGATTATGATACTTGCCCCAATCGCGCTGATCTCTAAAATGAATGACTTTTTCCTGTAGTTCTTTTATATCCATTTGCTTCCCTCAAAACGAGTGACAATAGCATGTAGAGGCAAAAGGTATTATCTCTAGTCCAAATGTATCTGGTAACCACCCAGCATCCTGGCATGTATGGGATGGCAGGTGAGCAGGATAATTTGCTTGTGCTGTGAAAATTCCTTTATGGCATCAGCAGCATTGGATTGTCTAAGAAGGCTTCACTTGCTTAGATGATGAAGGAACTCAGATGGTGACATCACCTTCACACCCTTGCAGTTCTTAGCGGGAAAATGCTTCTTGTTACCCGTAACTAGCGCGTCAGCTTGCATTGATAAGGCTGCTTCCAAAAAGGGGGCATCATCTGGGTCGGGTAGGCGCGGTGTCTGGAGTAAGGCAGGTGCACGTATGCCGTATGAGCGGAAAACTTCAATTATCGCCTCCACGTCCTTTCGGTTAAATAAAAATTTCTCTCTCCTCAAAACCTCATTGTACTCTGCCAGAATATGCTCATTCATAATAATATCCAGGTCCCCTTGAAGAATGAGCCTTAATATCTTGGCAGGCGCGCTCCTTGGCTTAAGAAGCCCGGAGACCAGAACATTGGTATCCAAAACAACTTTCACTTGATCCGAGTTCTCCTCACCGCTCTTATCTCGGCCTCAATCTCTTTGCTGGGAATCTTATCAGTGCCTGAGGACACAGAGCGCCTGTGGACATTGTCCAATGCCTTTAAGGCTCTAAGCCTTTGCAGCACTTCCAGTTCTTCCAGAAGATTATCACCATCTATGTTTGTTAGAAGGGCCACCGGCTTTCCCCTAGATGTAATAACCAGGTCCTTTTCTTTCCTGGCTAGCTTCCAAACCTCTCCTGGCTTTAACCGGAGCTCTCTAGCGCTTATAAATTTCATTTTTGTCCTCCAAAATATGCCTATAAAGTCTACATTAGATTATACTTTTTGTTACCATAACGTCAATATTTGTTTCCTTCTATAGACTGGGTATGCATAATATTACCCAAAAGTGGTTTTACCCCAAATGGGTAAAGAGCGGTTAACTGATTGATTTTAATATCGTTATTCTATGGTCAGTTTCCACGGAGGGAACAATTTGGAGCGCAAGAGATTTCAGTCCAAATGGATCTGATGGCCGCCGAGGATGCGGGCATGTGAGGGGTGACAGGTGAGCAGGATGATCTGCTTGTGCTTTGCAAATTCCTTTATGGCGTCAGCAGCTCTGGATTGTCGGCCAAGACTTAGCTCGCCAAAAGAATCATCATCCGTGATCAGAACATGTTTTTGGCTCGGCAATAGGAAATTCGCTCATCTCTCATACTAAGGCCTACTATGCAAAGAAACATTCTAATGACAATTACAGATTTAATGGGATCGTCAAGAAAAAGCTTTACATATATTAGCTCTTGTGATTTAATTTTATTAATCCGTGTAAGCGGAGGTGGAAGGTCGGATATGGCCTTCGGGCCCGAAAGGGCCTTTTCTTTTGGATTATGGCAACCACTTTCTTCCCCACCCATTGATTTTACCTGCCGGACTCCGGTAATATTTCTTCTTTTCTAATAGAATACAGACTCGATATTTCAAGGTTCTTAACTACCCTCTTCCCTCGTTCATCATTCATCGTTCATAGTTCCTCACTGATCATCCAATCCATGCGCAATTGCGTAGGATTTGTTGGTTTTGCATTTTTCCTTTACACGCTCAGGCCAGTGATCCATGGCCTGGTGAGACCAGTCATAATCGCCCCTTTCAAGTGCCTCCCATGCCTTCTTGGGTTCCCTCTGCCAGGATGGAATAAGCTCCCACAGGGGGGCCATGTTCAAAAGTACTCCATCATCAATATGAGGTACATAGCCCCGCTCTTTTGCAATGTAATCCAACCTTTTTTTGAATTCGCGCACATCCTCAAGTGTATCAATAAGGGCATCCATCTCTTTTTCAATAGCCCGTTTCTCACGTCCCTCTGAGGTATCGCGTTTATTCCTTAATTCCTTGATCTTGCTTTCAAGGAGATTGATCTTGGGTTCCACATATTCTGTGCTGATCCTGAAAAGGGAGTCCTTGTTTAATCTTTCATGGAACACCCACACCCCATATCTTTTCTTTGGAGATTGGAGCAGCCAATATACAGGCCTTTTGCGGTATTGCTGGACATGTAGCTTGAAGAATGTCCTCTCAAGGTATTGGCGGAGCAGATCCTCTATATTTCCTTCCTTGCCCGTAGCCGCCTTGATGATCTCAGCGGAATCACTGTCGCCAAACATAATATTCAGTGCCTGCAAGACCTTTGTGGGCAAATCATCGCTATGCCCTTCATCCATTACGAGTATGCCGTCAGGGTCGGCTAGTTCCCTAAGCTTTGCTGATACATCCTCTGGGAAACGGCCCCGTGCAAGGGCGTTCTCTACCCCAGGCTGAAACCTGCCCATTACGATGCCCACGGCATAACTGATCCATTGCTTTGCCAGAGATTGAACAGATAAAGAATTATTGCCATCCTTCATCTGTTTACCCACCTGTCTCCTCTCTCAATTTTTCGCTCACATGGCTGACAAATGAGACGGCTTGGTTTATGATTTCCTCCGCTTCTTCCCTGGAAGGGACATATTGGACAGCATAATCGGATCGTTGTCTGAGATCAAAGGCATCATGAAGCCATCTGGAAAGCTCTTTCGGAAAAATCCCTTTCTTGATATAGTCCTTATCAAATAAGGAGATAGCGCCACTGTGTTTGGAAGTCTCTTTCTTCTCTA
>QMLZ01000474.1 GCA_003646995.1 Deltaproteobacteria bacterium
GCTTCAGCCCCTAACTCTTTAAAAGCTATCAATTTCTTAGAGAGGACTTTTTGAGCCAACAATGCTCCACAACCCGAAGGAGCAAGAAAATATACTGCTTTGTATTTTTTAATTAGTTCTCTTACCTTAAAAGTTCTTTCACCTTTACCAATCATACCTTTTAAACCTTCTCTAAGCAAAGGCTCAACAAATCCATCCATTCGTAAAGAAGTAGTTGGACCGCAAGAACCTGAAACTTCTCCCTTAGGAGGAGGTGTAGGTCCGCAGTAATAAATTATACTATCTTTCAGGCTAAAAGGTAAAGCTTTCCTCTTCTTAATTAATTCCACCAGTTTTTTATGAGCCTGGTCTCTAGCAGTATAAACTATTCCTGAAAGATAAACCAGCTCTCCCTTTCTCAACTTAGCTATCTTCTCTAAACTCAAAGGAGTTTCAATTCTTAACATTGTTTATTTTTACTTTAGCGCTTCTTAAAGCCCAACAGCTGATATTTACTCCTACTGGTAAGCCGGCAATATGAGTAGGATGAGTCTTAATCTTAACTGCTAAAGCTGTAGTCTTACCTCCTAACCCCATAGGACCTATATTTAAAGAATTTATTCGCCTAAGGAGCCTCTTCTCTAAAGAAGCTAAAAACCTATCTTTATTAGGCTTATCTATCCTTTCTATTAAAGCCTTTTTAGCCAAATATAAAGCATAACTGGAATCTCCACCTATTCCTATACCCACAATAAAAGGAGGACAGGCTTGAGGTCCTGCTTCTCTTATAGCAGCCACTATAAAATCTTCTATCTCCTTAAAAGAAACCGTAGGATTAAACATCTTAAGTTTAGTCTTGTTCTCACTGCCAAACCCTTTGGGAAAAACAACTACCTCCAAACCTCTAATTTTAGGATTAAAATCTAAATATATAGTAACTCCTTTATAACCCGGCTTTCCTCTAAGGAGAGGAGAAACCATTGAAGCCCGGAGGTAATTTCTCTTATAAGATGCTTCTATTGATTTTTTTATATCCCCTACTAAAGCAGAATCTATTTTGACTTTTTCTCCGGCAATAATAAACCCCAGAGGAAGCCCAGTATCCTGGCAGATAGCTAAATTCTTCTTCTTAGCTATCTTAACATTTTCAATAATCCAGCTTAAGGCAAGCTTTGCCTTCTTATTCTTTTCCAATTTATAAGCTTTCTCAATAAGAGCAAAAACATCTCTCCTTAAACTAAAATTCGCCCTTCTTACAGCCTTATCAATTTGAGTAAAAATTTCCTTTTCCATAACTTTTTATCTTAAAGCTAAATGTTTATGAACCTGGGGGATAATCTCTACCCTCTCTATATAATCTAACGCTATTCTTTTAAACTCCTCTAACTTAGAATGAAGAACTAATTCGTAAGAGAAAACTGGCTGAAGAACAAAAGGTAAATAAGAAGCTGCAGTTTTTATTATCTCCACAGCTCTAATTAAATCTTCTTTGACTGTAGAAGGAGTAATTACTGCCTTAACAAAAACTTCTTTCTCCTTAGCTATTTTAAGAAATTCTCTATGTTCTTGCCAAAAAGGACCTCTCTGGGTAGAAGAAGGAAGTTTAAAATCCATAGCAATAATATCTAAGTAATCTAAAACCTCTCCTAAATTCTTATAAAGAATACCATTAGTTTCTAAATAGATAACCTGCCCTCTTTCCTTCAAAACCCTACATAAGCTTTTTAAAAAATCCTTCTGAATCAAAGGCTCTCCGCCAGTTAAAGAGATAGAATGGTAAAAAAAATTCTTAAAGCTAAAAATTTCTTTGACTACCTCCTCTAAACTTTTAATCTTATAGGATAAATTCCTGGTATCACAAAAACAACAACCTATATCACAACCCCAGAACCTTACGAAAATCTGAGGAATAAACTGGTATATCCCTTCTCCTTGAATACTAAAAAAAATCTCACTAATTTTAGCTTCCATCTTTATCAAAATCTCCTTCTTTTAATTTTCCTTCTTCTTAATAGAGGGTCTTCAATGCCTACTTTTTTAAAACCTTCCATTCTAAACTGACAACTGTCACACTTAAGACAAGGAAATTTTCCTCCTTTATAACAGGACCAGGTCTGAGAAAAATCAACTCCTAACGATAAGCCCAGCCTTATAATTTCTGCTTTATCCTTATCTAAAAGAGGAGCAACTATCTCAATACCTTTTTCTTTGATCCCTAAGTTAGCAGAAACTTGAAAAGAATTTAAAAATTCTCCTCGACAGTCAGGATAACCCGAATAATCCTGAGTGTGAGCACCTATAAATATCTTCTTAGCTTTTATTACTTCAGCTAAAGAAAAAGCAAAACTTAAAAATATTAAATTTCTCGCTGGAACATAAGTAGAGGGTATACCTCTTTTAATTTTTCTTTGAGGAAGTTTTATCCGTGAATCAGTTAAAGCTGAGCCTCCCCACCCCAGATTTATTTTTAAAACCCGATAAGGAACTTTTAATTTTTTAGCATTTTTCAAGGCATAGAATATTTCTTTTTTATGACGCTGATTATAATCAAATATTAAAGCAAAACACTCAATCTTATACTTCTTGGCTAAATAAAGAGTGACTGTAGAATCTATTCCTCCCGAAAGTAAAATTACACCTTTTTCTCTCATTCCTCTTCAAAAAAACTGGCACAACTATCTTCAGTTTCTGAGATTATAACTTCTTTAAGTTTACAACCTCTTTTAGCTATTTGTGGTTTAAGTTCTTTATAGATAAAATAAGCTATGTTTTCTGAAGAAGGGTTGTGTTCTTTAAAAAAACTCAAAGTATTTAAGTTTTTGTGGTCTAACTTAGCCAATACTTTCTTAA
>QMLZ01000475.1 GCA_003646995.1 Deltaproteobacteria bacterium
AGCCCTCTCCCCCAGGGGAGAGGGAGCCAACGCCCCTCGCCCTACGAGGGAGAGGGGTTGGGGGTGAGGGTGGAAGCACAGCATCGTGTAGAACTGAACAGCCCTGATAGCCTGCTAGTCGGCGTGCCCTTGCGCCCCAAAGGGCGAATATGACGATGAGAAGAATAGCTGACTGGTTGAAAAGCCTGTTGGGCCTGGGGGCGCTGGCGGTGCTGACCGTGGTGCTGGTGCTATTATTCCGGCCAGCCGGTGAGGGAGAGCCGGTAGCGCAGCAGCAATCGCCCATCGGCACACCTTCACCTCCAGAAATCTCCTCACCCACTCCTACGAAGGAATCCCCCTTCGTATCTCCTTTGCCAACACCGACGCCAACGCGCTGGAACTGGGAGCCGACGGCCACGGCCATGGCGCGCATCACCCCCACGCCATTCACGCTGCCCACCCCTACACCCATCGGCGGGCTGACCACCCCCACCCCGGCGTTGGGACCGCCCCCGCCGACCATGGTGCCTCCCAAAGCCTTCCGTGCCGAGGATCTGGAAGTAGCCGATGTGCGCTTCGTGGATTTCGACGCCCGTTTCGAATTCGTGGGCTGGTCTCCGGACGGCACTCACATCTTGATAGAGCTCGCTGATCCCGCACAGTCGAAATGGCACTGGAGAAAGCCGGGGAGTGGCTTGTTTCTACATGACTTGTGGACGATGAAGGCCGATGGGACAGAGCGGCGGAAGGTGGCCGACTGGGTGGGATGTGAGACTTGGTCGCCGGATGGCAAGTACATCGCCTACTCAGTGCCAGCTAAGGACGAAGGGATCGAGGGGGGAATTTACGTGGCCGACGTTGAGACGCTCAAATCCTGGAAGGTAGCCGACAGCGACTTCACCGGTGTGCTGGACATGTATTGGCTGCCAAGCGGAGAGCTGACCTTCCTGAAGGGAGGACACATATTCGCCGTGCAGTCCGACGGGACGGAGACCCGCCAATTGAACGACATCTATATCACACCAATCACCACAGAACAGCCCGTGCCGGGAATATATGAACTCTCCCCTGACGGACGGAAGATCGCTTGGGTCCCCGGCGAAAGCGCAAAAGAGCTATGGATCGCCAACCTAGACGGTTCTCAAGCAACAATGGTGACCGACAATTGCTACCGGGCTGCTGGGCCACAGGGCATTGCCTGGTCGCCAAACAGCCGTTACCTGGCCTTCACCCTCTTTGGTCGCTACGAGCCTATCAGCGGCGACCTGTGGGTGGTCAACGCCGACGGTTCAGACCCGCATCCCATTGTCGTCGCCGAACGAGAATGGGACGAGTTAATAGCTCCCACCTGGTCGCCGGATAGCCAGGCCATCGCCTTCGTGCGAGGCCAGGAGTCATCGCTGTGGATAGTCAATCGGGATGGGAGTGGCTTGCGTCCTCTAGGTGAGAGCCGCATGGGCTTTGTGCTCTTCCCTCACTGGTCGCCAAAGGGCACGCAGATTGGCTACTCACGACTGATGTGGGAGCCATCGGGTCTGCCCAATGCCGCTATCATCACCCTGCAGCAGAAACCTTGATACATCGGGAGATTGGGGTTCATATTCATAAAAGAATAAGTTCCCGCACTTACCCTCATTTTCCCAGGGAAATCCGCCCTCAATGCGGGAAGTTATTTCTTTACGGACCCTTGGACATGAAAGCTATGCCCAGAGCAGTTCGCCTGTCCTTCGTTGCCATCGTGATCCTGTGTGCTGCGATAGGGATTGAAAGGTCTACTCAAACACCTGTCCATGCCGGCGATCCGCACGCCCCCAATGAGCACCCGTTCTATCAAGGCGGCTCTGAATGGGTCTATGTCTGTGGCATTGATTGTAACAACCCTGACTTGGATGTTCTTGTTGGTTATGATTTTGACACAACCGACCATACCGCCTACGCACCCCAAGTATTGGCCAACGAGTGGCATTGGTTGTCGCAGGATCAGGCCTTGCGGGCTGGCGCGGTGGTCATCCACACCTTTGCTCACAGGGAAATAGGTCCAGGCTGTGGTGCCGTTCTCGCTCGTACCCATAACCTTCCCTGGCCACCCTTTACGCCGCTTTCAGTCGAGAACAGTTGGTCGCAACGCTACTGGCTTGATCCCTCCGAACAGACGAGCCAGAATGCTATCTCTAGCGCCCACCGTGACGCGGTTGAAGACACCCTCCTTGTGCGGGTCTTCCGCTCCGACTGGGACTACGCCTGCGCCAAGTACTTCGCCAACTGCGGCAACCCAACGGCCAATAGTTCTTTAGAATCCGAGACCCTGATCTCCGTCCCCGATCCGGTAAGCAGCAACTCTGCTTTCCCGACACCGACACCCCACCAACCGGGCATGTCCCAGATGCCACCCACGCCTGGGAGCTGGCCGGCTATGCCGGCGCCGCACCCTGGGACTACCACCAGATGCTCACTCACTACTACGCCCACGTCCGGCTGTCAGGTGCGGACTACGACTATCGATGGGCCTGGCTGGACGTGACGCCGGACATCCGCTTTCACGGCACCTATGGCGAGGATTACTACGGTCCCCTGGCTCACACGCCCACTACGATGCTCACCGGGATGATGTATGATGTGCAAATGCACATCCAGAACACAGGCAACGCAACGTGGAATCACGAGGGCAGCAACGCTGTGCGTCTATCGTACCACTGGTACGATAGCAGCGGTCAAAACGTCGTTATCTGGGACGGGCTGCGCACCAACCTGGGTCAGGACGTGGGGCCAACCGGCGATGTGTGGCTGAACGCCAGGGTCCTGGCCCCTCTCCAGTCAGGGACCTACGTCCTGAAGTGGGACATG
>QMLZ01000476.1 GCA_003646995.1 Deltaproteobacteria bacterium
GACAAAAGTATCGTGCAGAGACGCATCGGATCAGGACTTGTCCGGCCTGTCTACCGCGTCATTTCTGCTCGATCTACTTAACCATACCCACAACGTACGGCCCCTCGGGCACCACGACCGCCTTGGGCTTCCTTGCAAGAACCATGTTTACAGTAGATTGCAAATCCTCAGTCTTTTCTATCCCGATTTTTCCAAGCTCGTCGCTGGTAAGACCAGGCGAATATACATATACCTTCCCTGCATGATCCAAGGCCTGATAAATATTTTGTGCACACCATTGGTCAATCACAAAGTTGGCAGGGTCGCTATATCGGTCAAAAAACTCTTGCGGTGTGCTTACCGAATGAAGAACACGCCGAAATTCCTCACTGCCCAACCCTTCTCTGCACTCGCAGGCTACAACAATGGTTCCACCCTTGTTAAGAATATCCCTGGCACATATCAGTGCCTTGCTAATTTGGTAGAAAGTCGCATCCAGAGGGAATCCACCACCTGAGGTTATCACTACATCAACGTAATCTTCCAGTTCTACGACCGAATGCCTTGCCACCAGCTCGCACCCTTCCCTGTGGGCCTTGTCAAAATGACCAGCAAAAACCCCTGCTATCTTCCTCTCTTTGTTTATCACCACGTTTAAAATAAAATCCACGCCCACCAAATTGGCCACTCTAATGCCATATTCATGAAACGGGTTACCGTCCAGAATACAATTGGTGACCTTAGGATGATCAATCATCTTGTATGAATGCATAAATTTCATGGTCTCAAAACTCGAAATACCCGGAAGAATAGACTTCCTCCCTCCCGAGTATCCAGCGTAAAAATGCGGTTCTATCAGGCCTGTGAGAATCTTTAAATCTGCATCAAGATAGTGCTTATTAACCACAATGGGCGCGCCTTCTATTTCGTCCACCTTCCTAAGATCCTCACTCTTGCGGCAGTAATGGTTTACTATCCTGTACCTATCCATTATTTCGCGCCCAACGATAAATTCCAATTCCTCTCCAAGGTTGGGTCTGTGCATTCCGGTGGCCACAAGAATTGTAATTTGCTGTCTCGGAATGCCGCTTTCCTCAAGGATAGCGAGCAAAGGAGGAAGTATTACTTTGTTGGGAACAGGCCTGGTGATATCAGATATTACTATGCAGGCGTTTTGTCTTCCTCTTGCAATCTCTGTGAGTGATGGGCTCCCAATAGGCTTCTTGATTGCTTCCAATACAGCGCCTTCAGGATCTGAAAGTGAACGGAGGGGTTTCATGTCCAACACCTCGATTCCTCCAGGCACCTCCACCGTGATCTTTTCTTGCCCGCACAACAATTCTGTCTTCATGCCTCCCTCCTTTATGCTCCATTCTCCATTGCTTGTATTTGGATGGGTAACCGAGCATAATCAGTAATTGCGCTGGTAATACCAGTTAGCCAGTTTACCAGACAACCCCGCATTATGTCAAAGAAAAGTCCCTTCAAGGATGAGCTAGGGATACTTTTTGAAACCGCTGGTATCCTTTAGATAGTATTTCCCCTCCTCAGTTATCCCTACAATATTATTGGTTACTAAAAACTCCAGCGCCCTTGGTCTATAATCCTTCATCCCCACTCTGAAAATATTTTGCCTGGCGTACGGCAAGGATATAGCACTAGCTGAATCCACTGCGCCCTTTTTCTCGAGATCGGACAGGATCCACATATATGTCCGTTTTATGCGCCACATAGTAATCCTTCGGGAAAGCCAGATGGCACATATAAGGCCCGAGATCACCAAGGCTAATTGAACTCGTTCATCCATTTTGTCTTTTACCTCCGTGGAGATAGGGCGTTGCAGTGCCTGATACCCTAACTCGACGTATCTTATCACAGTAGTTCAAAATCACATACCTTTACAATTATTACTTGATGTATTTACACTCCCCGCATATACTTCAAACTGTATCAAGGACATCCTAGCAGCTCTCTACGTAGGTTTTCTAAGAGCACATTATCCTATAACCAAACATAACAGGAGGCCGTCACGTGATACCAGAAATCAAAAAGATCCTTTATGCTACAGATCTATCAAAAAACGCTCACCATGCTTTAAGTTATGCAGCAAGTTTGGCGAACCGTTATGGAGCAGGGTTAACCATTTTGCACGTACTTGAGGATACATCAGCCTACCAGGATAGTTTAGTCATAAATATTCTCGGGCAGGACCGCTGGGAACAACTCCGTGCAGAAAACGAAGAAAAGGTTATTACGATGATGAAAGACCGAGTAAAGAATTTCTGTGACGATGTCAGCAAGGAAATGCCAGCGTGCCCTTTCATAACTGACGATGTTGTAGTAAAAATAGGCCACCCAGTTGAAGAAATTTTGAAGACTGCTGAAAGTATCAACGCCGACTTACTTGTCTTAGGTGCCCGTGGCCATGGTGTCATTGCTGACGCTCTCTTAGGTAGCGTCTCCAGGCGGGTGTTGCGTCGCTGCAAGAGGCCTGTATTGGTGATTCCCTATTCTTGAGTAACGTGCGAAATCTAGCGTTTAAGTTTTCTCTCAATTTCTAGTTTCCGTAGCTCTCTGCGCATTATCTTTCCCGTGGTAGTCATCGGCAGCTCACTGACGAATTCAATTTCACGTGGATACTCGTGAGCTGCCAATCTTACCTTTACAAACTTCTTTATGTCTTCTTCCATCTTAGGACCCGGGGTAAAACCTTCCTTGAGGACTATGAAAGCTTTTACAATCTCTGTCCGGACCTCATCCGGACTCCCCACCACAGCTGCCATGCTCACCGCCGGATGCTTCATCAGGCAGTCTTCAATTTCCGCAGGTCCAATTCTGTATCCC
>QMLZ01000477.1 GCA_003646995.1 Deltaproteobacteria bacterium
AGGAGGGGGAGCCCGTCATCGATGACAGTCGATTTCAAATCGACCCCTCCTAAACCCCTCGTCTTCTAGACGAGGGTAGTTTAGTTTCATTTTGTCTTTTGCTCCTTTTTCCAAACCGTGCGTCTCCTGCGGATCTGGGCATCAATCGTCGAAGCCCTGCATCCATATTTGCGATTTGAAAGTGTGCGGATACGCCTTGCAGTAGTCTTTTTGTATGATGAAGGGTCTTTCCTTGTCTTGAAGCTGAAAGGGGGTGTTGCATCTCCATTTATTTGCATACGCGCATAGCCGTGCCAGTTAGCAAGCCCTGTAATGTCCACAGATGAGAATATAGGGTAAAGGGCTGGGGCCATGCTTATTGCATCTTCATGCCCAAGCCTGAAGATCAGGATGGTACCCACGTTGCCGAGGATTGCAGAGAGTAAATCCATGTTGCCATGCTTTGCCGCCTTGAGCTGGGCCGTGTACTGCGTGGCCAGCACAAGCCCCATTCCGAATTTCCGGGCCTCTGAAAGCAACTCGCAGAAGTTCTCACTTGGCAGGTTGTGGCACTCATCCACATAGAGAAAAAATTCCTTTCTTTTTTCAGGCGGTATTTCGCCGCGTTTCATGGCTGCTAGCTTGAATCGGGTGACTAGTTGATTCGCAAGAAGGGCTGATGCATAGGGCCCAAACCTCCCTTTGCCAAGGTTTACGAGCAGGATCTTCCGTTCATTCATAATCTCATCAAAGTCAAAAGAGGTCCTTTCTTGCCCCAGGATCCGGGTGAGCCTGGTATCATGGACAAAGCGGCTGAATTTGGAGGTAATGTAAGGGCTAAGGTTGGCAAGGCTGGCGTCTCCTCCAGTTCTCTCGAGCTCTTTGAGGAAATCCAGGGTTTGGGGATCATGGGTTCTTTTCCTGAGCCAGTCTCTAAATTCAGCACTTAGATAACACTGGGTAAACTCAAGCACGGTGGGAACAAAGTCATTGTGGTGTTTGTCGCCCATGAGGAGTTTCAGCATGCCGCGGAAATTCAGCTCAAATATGGGGCCTCCCACTTGCCTCATGTCATAGAGCCTGTCAAGGGACTGGTACATTTCATCTATGATCAGGTCCCGCTCGTCTATTGTTTTCCACTCAAGGAGATTGAATCCAATGGGGCGGGCTGACTCAAGCATGTCGAAGAGGATCACGTCATCTTCTCTCTCACGAGGTATGCGCCCCAATACTGATTCAACCAGGTCTCCATGAGGGTCTATGAGGGCCACGCCTCTTCCAGCCCTTATATCCTGCATGATCATGCGCTCCATGAGCGTGCTTTTGCCAGTACCTGTCTGGCCGATTATGAACACATGGCGCAATCTGTCTTGAAGCCCCATAAAGATGGGCTGCTCCATCCCATAGTGCTCATTTATGACAAGCTCAAATCCCTCATCAATGTTTGAGTGAGGTTTTACCAAAGCAAAGGATGTCCTTGACCTCCTGAGGGGAAGCCCGGGGCGGTCTTCGAGTGAGGGGAAGGGGAGCCTGAATGCTGCTCCGGCCTCTGTAATGGAAAAAGGGTCCTGCTCTGGGAAAAAATTCCCTTTTGATACGAGCTTAGGATCCATTTCTCTTGCCCGGAACCCGCCGGTGAATGGATTTTGGTCATTTGCCATGCCCTCCAGTCGTGTAATGGATCTTTCCAGCACATTAGTAATAGAAGGATCAATGGCCCCTGGCGACAGTATGAAAACACCCAAATTAAATGAACATTCCTTGATCTCAGCCAGATGAGCAAGGGCAACGTCACGAATAAGCCCCACCTGTCTGCTCAGGGTAATCTCATGGCCATGAATGCCTGCCATGAACGTCTCGCAGGTTCGAATGGTTTGTAAGAGTTCTGCCACAGCCTCTTCCCTGAGCCTGGCAGGACCCAGCCTGATGATAATCTGCAGCGGGTCAAGCTGGCCCAGATGAGTGTCAAAAAGCCTGGACCAGTCATCTCGCGAAGGGACCCAGGGGAAGATGTGTTTAACTGTGCTGTCCTTGGTGTTTTGCCTCCACTCCATAGGACCAAATCCCAGGGACAGCCGTCTGAGAGGAGCGGAGAGAGGGAGGCATTCTTTTCGGCGGCATAATGCTATAGCTTTTTTGGCCTGAAACGGGGTTGTCCTGGCCTTCAGTTCCTTTCTGCTGATCACGGGAAAGAACTCAGCCTCTGGCCAATGGGCTGCCAGTAAAGGCCGCAGAACAAGATAGCGGGTAGCCACTTCTTCTTTCACCTGATCCACACTTTGGCCAAAGGCTTTCAGAAAGAGAGAGATAAGTACCCGGCTCCCAGCCTTGTTTGAGAGATCAGGTATTGAATTTATGTGTAGTTCCAAAGTGATGTTTGCAGGCCATGAAGAAATTGCGTGAATCAGACCTTTGCGGTTATCTGCCATTCTGCTTAGCAGAGCTGTCCACAGAGTGCTCTCCGGCATATCCTTGCCATCCAGGGGCGAGACCAGCAGGTCCCTTTTCAGCAAGGAGCCCAATTTCATGCCTGCTACGGCCTCGACGCGGCCTTTTGTCCTCAATGCAATGATCTGTGGAAAATGCCTTTGCTCTCTCACATTCTCATTCCCCTCTTGCTTTTAGCCCTCGACCTTTCGCTATTGTTCTGAGCCGTTTTTAATCCCAATATCCTATTGATGGATTCTTCGCCGAGCCCCATAGCTGCGAGCTCCTCTGCCATACTCTGCTTTACTTCCATATTGAGCGCCGCCAGCTCTTCAGCTTTCGTTTGCGGGATATTCCGATGTTCGCGAGTGCTTGTCTCCTTGTATCTTCCTTCTTGCGTTCCTTTTGATACTTC
>QMLZ01000478.1 GCA_003646995.1 Deltaproteobacteria bacterium
ATGCACCTGCATTCGGCAGGAAGTGGTGCATTCAATGTGTTACAAGAAGAGCTTGAATTTGAATCAGAGACCGAAGAAATGGAAGTCTCCGCTACAGGAGCCTCTGAAGAGACCGAAATAGAGATAGAACTGGACTCTATTACCGATGAAGAGGAAATCCTGACTGGCGAGGGGTACGGGTTTGATACCACAGAAGCAGAAACCATCACTACGACCGGTACCATGGACTCTCCACAGGAGGAACTGGAGGGTCTAGAGGCAGGAGATAGCTTAAGCCTGGAGCTGGATACGGGGGATACTTCAATGGCTGAGCAAGGGGCAAGTCCTGCAGGGGAGGAGCCCGAGCCTCTGGTTTTTGAAATGGAAGACATAACCCTAGAAGAAACAATGGCAGAAGAAGAATTTGATTTGGAACCCGCAGCGGATAGCATTTCAGAGGCGCCAACCCAAGTTTTCGATACAGCTGGTCAGGATGAAAGTCTGACCCTGGAAGAAGAGGTCTCGGCTGTGCATGAAATTTCAGAAGAGTCCGAAGAGGCCGGACTCAAGGAAACCGCCGCTATAACCGAAGAGCTGGGCGAAGAACGAGAATCGGAAGTGCCCGAACCCGAAATAGAACCTCCCCTTAGCCTGGAAGAACTTAAGGATGATGAACTAGGTGAAGTGGACGTGACAATAGATGATATGACAGAGCCGACCCACAAAATCGCTGATGGTCACGGGGGCTAAATATTATCCTTGACGCCGCGAGAACTTGTACATATAATTTTTGTAAGCGGTGCCGAGATAGCTCAGTCGGTAGAGCAGGGGACTGAAAATCCCCGTGTCCGCAGTTCGATTCTGCGTCTCGGCACTCAGCCATCATGGAAATCGGGCCTCCAATCCTAGCGGAGGCCTTTTTGTTTTATGCCAAGTAGGATACAAACCCTACATTTTTAAATTCAGTAGAGAGGAACAGCGCTCATGAAGAAGTCTTGTTGGGGTTGTAAGCATCATTTTACTACTGCCAAAAGGGCGGAGGGTGGAATCTATTTACACTCAAGCTGTGACAAATACGACCGGAGTACAGGAGAGGCGCCCGAAGAACTGGCCCCCGGTTGTTATGAAGCCCTTTCCCTTAAAAGGGAAAAGAGACGCGCTGACTTGGGCAAGAATCACAAGGAAAACTCAACAAAGTAAAGAAACCCTTGCTCGGGCTGTGGCAGAAAGGCTTGAGGGGGAAAGACGGTTTGCTTTGTTGTGAAAGATTTGACTTTAATTAGTCCATGAAGTAAGAATAGGCTTCACTAAATCCATAACCTTGCTATCACGGCAGGTAGATTCAATGGGTTCCGCTGCACTGAAGTTCAGTGTCGATATACACCAGGGCAGTCTGCAATGAAAAAAAGATCTCAGATCATCATCGTAATCCTTGTCAGCCTCTTCCTGGTCGGCTTTTTTCTGAGCATCTATATCACCGTTGATGAAAGTATGCCCGACAATGCAGTAGTTGTAATCACCCAAGAAGACAAGCTCTACCACTCAATTCACTTTGATTACGTGTGTGTTGCAGGCAAAACAGCCAGAACGACCACATTGAAAGAGGCGAGAAGAATGGGCTACAAACCTGATCCCCATTGCAAGGAACTGGGCTATTTTAAGGGAAACAGGCGCTTTCTTTTCTACGAGCTCCTTTCTAAATTGGGCATCCAGGTAAACAGTCGATGGGACAAGAATGGAAATTGGCTTTGGTAATCATGCGTTGATGCACATTTTCCCCTGGGAGGGAAGACATAAATGCCTTCCTTGAGAGTGACTACAAGTGATGGGCAGGTCTTTAATTACCCCATCGTCAAGGAAAAAACAACGCTGGGCAGAAGCAAAGACAACGACGTTGTAATTGCTGACAATACTGTTTCCAGGCATCATGCGGAGATTCGGAGATCAAACGAAGGATACATGATCGTAGACTTAGGCAGCTATAACGGTACGAAGATCAACAACAAGCTTATTCAGGTTTCGCCTTTGATGGATAATGATCTGGTCCAAATCGGACTGGCGAAAATAATCTTCCTCGATCATCCACATGCAGAGGCACCTGATGAGACCCTTCTTTTTGCGCCGGAAACAGATGATGCCCATTCCCAGTATCCGGTAATAGCCACCAGCCCATTTAAGAGTTACGGTGACTCCAGCGAACTTATCTTTAATATCGAGGGGGCAAAGCCAGCAAGGGAGCGGGCCGCTGAAAGCGGACAAATGCACCGGCCCCGGGACCAATATCTTGCTGTCTTGGAGCGAAGCAATAAGGTCCTGTTTGTGCTTTACGAAATAAGCAGGCAGCTGAATGAAATACACGATCTAAATGAGCTGCTTGAAAAAATAATGCAGCTCATCTTTATGGTGATTGACGCAGACGCTGGTTTCCTCATGTTACTGGGCTCTGACGGTGAAGATAATTTCATACCGGTAGTGGTAAAACACCGTGACCATGCTTCAGACCCAACTCAGTTCACACGACCCAGCAAGACGTTAATGCGCAAGGTCATCAGGGACAAAGTGGCCCTTCTGACCTCAAATGCAATGGAGGACGCCCGTTTTGACGGTTCAAAAAGCGTTGTAATCCAGCGGATAAGGTCAGCCATGTGCGTTCCCCTGTGGAGGAAGGACAAAATCATAGGCGTTATTCAGCTCGACAGCACTAGACCCGAGGCTCATTTCACCAATGAAGACCTTGAGCTTCTCAAGGCAATCGCGGGCCAAATGGCCTTAATCATAGAGCAGGCCTCTCTGAACGAACAAATACGCCAAGAAGAACTCATGAGGAGCAGACTTGAG
>QMLZ01000479.1 GCA_003646995.1 Deltaproteobacteria bacterium
CCAGGATATCTCCAAAATCGGCTCTCCTTCACGCTTGAAAATTAGGGCGGGACGGTCAACAGCCATATTCCGAAATACATGCTCTGCAAAATTCAGCTCAGAGTCGATGAACCATTTGCACCCTGGCATCTTTCTCTCTGTTAAGACCTTTGAATACGGCCTTGATGCCTTAACATCAAAATATTCCCACACCGATTCCCAAAAATCTTCAATCTCTGTTACAGACCAATGCCAAAGGGAATTATATTCCCCAAACTCTAAACCTCTATGCTCTTTGAGCCATCTCATATAGTGACGAATATTTGAACGCTCTTTGAACTCCTCTGAAGGCTCCCATAAAAGCTCCCCTTCATTAACACCTGTTCCCATAGCTTACCTCCAAATCCTATTTATAGCCAATAATCGCCCAGCGCTTGTCAAGGACTAAAGCCTCATTGCTTGCGATAGTCCCAAGCGGTACAAACACTATCTCAAATCTCAACCTGGTATTTGTTCTCAACTCTTCGATGAGCTCCTCTCTCAAACGGCTACCCCGGTCCATATCAGACAACTCCACCTTGACACAAAGGGATTCTTCATCACATTTTCGCTCAATAATAATTTGAAATCTACCCGCTAAATCATATGTATCTAAAGAATTGCATTTCAGTCGTCTGCCGTTAATCAGCCTTTGTTAATCATATGGGTCTTGGAAATGATTTCCCGGACAGGCCTGCCTACCGCTGATACGGGTTGAATGCCGAGGAAACATCCCGCCATGGAGTTAAAGAAACGGACAATAGACCTTTGGTCAATAACGATAATGCCGATTGAGAGATTCCCAAAAGCCTTCCAGAGGGAATCGAAAAGAACTTCATCAAGTATGGAAGGCTCATGGCCTGGTGTCTTACTTTCTCCGGTGTCCCGTTTCATAATTCCTCCTTGCGACTCCGGTTGCTTTTGCGGCATTCTGAAAGGGGGGCCTATCACCTTGCAATCGGCCGACGGTCCTTTCAAGGCCTTAAACTTCTAATCAAACTCATCCAGGAAGCCTCCTACAATATTCTCTCGGCAAAATCCCGCCGGTAAAGGCCTTGAGAGGGCTCTTCCCCTGAGTGGCACATTTTCCTCCTTTTCACTGAGACGCAAGCATCCGGCCAAGGATCATTCTCTGGACTTCGGATGTCCCTTCAACGATCTGCAGCAGTTTGGCCCCTGCGTAATAACGGGATACAGGGTATTCAGCCATGTACCCGTAGCCACCGTGGATCTGGACAGCATCACTCGCCACCTTTTCCAGGATTTCCGATGCAAAAAGTTTGGCCACGGTCGCCTCAAAGGTATGCTTTCGGCCTTGATCCTTGAGCCAGGCAGCCTTAAGATATTGATTTCTTGCCAGCTCTATAGAAACCGCCATGTCCGCTAACTTAAACTGCACTGCTTGAAAGTTGAAAATGGGTTGGCCGAACTGGGTCCGTTCCTGTGCATAGCGCAGACTCTGATCCAGGCACGCCTGTGCCACCCCTACACTGATTGCCCCAATACTTATACGTCCGGTTTCCAGCACGGCTAAGTGCTGGGCAAAACCGCGACTCGGATCCCCCAGTAAATTGTTTTTCGGAATGCGACAATCCTCCAGGATAACCTCATGCGTGGCCGCAGCGCGCCAGGCCATCTTTTCATACCTTTTACCCAATCGAAATCCAGGGGCATTTTTAGGCACGATAAACGTCGAAATGACATTCCCGTTTTCATTCTTGTCGCTTATGGCAGCCACGAGAACAACAGAGGCATTATCCAGCCCAATATTGGTCACAAATTGTTTGGTGCCATTGAGGACCCATTCATCTCCTTCCAGAATGGCCTTTGTCCTCAGGGCGCCGGCATCGGAACCAGAATCGGGTTCGGTCAGGGCAAAGGCCCCTATTTTTTCCCCTTTTGCTATGGGCGTAAGCCACTTTTTCTTTTGCTCCTCTGTACCAAAGGCATAAATTTCCTGGCCTGCGACACTTGTTGTTACATCCAACAGTGCACCTAAGGTCAGATCGCCTCGCGATATCTCTTCTATGCACACGTGCATGCCAACCCAATCACCGCCGCTACCTCCGTATTCTTCCGCAAAGGGGATTCCCATTATCCCCAATTCGCCCATTTGGGTCATAATATCGTATGGATACTCCCCAGTACGTTCCATTTCTTCCGCACGGGGCGCAATCACCTCATCGGCAAAATCCCTTGCCATGTCACGTATCATTTTATGTTCGTCCGTTAGATCGAAATTCATCTCTATTCTGTCTCCTGACTCCTGAGTACTTAGGGTAAAACAACTATAATTCATTCCCGAATATCGCCACACTGCAAACAAGGCTACCGCAGATGCCTCCATGGTTATGGGTAAGCCCGAGCCTGGGATTGCCTTTTATCTGCCTCTCTTCGGGTTCCGCCTTTCCCTGAAGTTGCTTGTAAATCTCGTAGACCATTCTTATGCCTGACGCCCCAATAGGATGACCAAAACATTTTAGCCCGCCATCGCTCTGACAGGGAATTTTACCGTCGAGATCGTAAAATCCACCTTCAACATCCTCTCTGGCCTTTCCCATGGGTGAAATCTGAAGACTTTCATAGGTTATCAGCTCACTTATGGAAAAACAGTCATGAAGCTCCATCAGGTTTATCTCTTCTCTCGGGTTTTTTATGCCTGCCTCTTTGTAGGCGTTAACTCCTGGAACTCGAGTTGACTCAAGATGGATGCCATCCCAGCTCTGGTGTCCAATTCCTGTCGCAGGAGTAAGTGATATCTGCAGGGCCTTGACGTATATGGGGTCAGGCCTGAAA
>QMLZ01000480.1 GCA_003646995.1 Deltaproteobacteria bacterium
CGTGATGATGAAAGATACCCCAGCTATTCTGTTAGATGAGCCCACCTCAGGACTTGACCCTCGGGGAGCGCAGGATTTTCTGGATATGCTGCGGGTGCTCAGGGACCAGGGCAAGGCCATATTCATGTCCACCCACGACATCTTCCGGGCCAAGGAGATAGGCGACCGGGTGGGGATAATGAAACAGGGCGTTTTGGCCATGGTGCTGGAGAAAGAAGACTTAGAAGAGCAGGATTTGGAGAAGGTCTATCTGGAGTATATGAGAGGTTGGGGAGTGGATTAGTGGGGCAGGCGATTAGTCGATTGGTCCAGGAGACGGCCCGCAAGGGCATCCCGTAGCGGAAACCTTCAGGTTTCCATAATGGAGGTCTGAAGGCCTCCGTCACAGACCCTTGTAAATAGGTGCGTGAGCTTCTCCGGCAGGGAGGGCAGCCGCAGGCTTTACGCCTGCGTGGTGGGTTTATCCACTGAAGTTCAGCGCTGAAAGTTGTCCGGAAGAGCCTGGATGGGAGCAAATAGTCTACAGTGCCAGACTGATCCTAAGACACTGGTCTATTGCCTCCATTGCCTCCGGAGGGAATGCTCCGACTTTCCGGATCACCATCTTCTTGGGAATAGTGATGATCACCTCCGTTTTTCACAATAGAATCGCGGTCCAGCCCGGAGGCTTTACCTATGGGGCTGTTTGCCGTTACCCTATAATGGATGGGATATTCTTTGCCAGGAACGGTGGATGAAATAAGCGCCAAGATCAGATTTGGACTGAACTGGTTGGCGATACCGTTCTGGATAACCACTGCAGGACGAGCCTTGCTCTGGGAGTAGTCTGAGACATAAGGGAAGGGAACAAGTACCACATCCCCCCGTCTGAATAGGATTTGACTCATCAGCCTACTCCTCCCCAATATCCTGGAAAGTACCCAGATAGGCCTCAGCGTCTTTGAGGTCTTGCTCAGCCATAACTTGGTAGCCCTCAGCCAAGAGAGTCTCAAATTTGCGTCTGGAAATTCTCTCTAGTCTTTCTGCTAAGGCCTGGCGTACGAATCGGCTTCGGTTCTGTTTAAGATCCTTTGCTACCGCATCAACCTGTTGCAGCAGTTCATCGGGCAAGGTAACCATAACCTTCTGCATTTTGAGCCCCTTTCTAGGGAGACGTTTGGAATGATATTGAAAATTTCTTGATATAGTATATAAAATCTGCCTTCAAAAGGCAAGAAATTTTCAGGCATTTTTCAGCCCGTTAGGAGAGAATTGAGTTTCCGACTGAGCTGGAGACCCACTGGGTCACCTCTTTTTCACCCTGGTTGAGTGGAGCCAAAGTGTCCCGTAGCGGAAACCTTCAGGTTTCCATAATGGAGGCCTAAAGGCCTCTGCTACAGGCAGAACAAGAGCGCTGAGACAGTACAGAATGGAGCCAAGCCATGGATCGGGAGCAGATCACAATCCTGATCAAAGTGACAGCGATACTCGTTCTCACCTGGTGGCCGGCCTGCTCGCCTGGAGCACTCGGTGCCCCGTTGCTCCGTCTGTTTTTCATCAGCTATGGATGTTAGTCGGTACCCTACTTTTATTCCGGAGGAAAAAGCCCATAGAACCTCAGGCTCACTTGTAAGAGACAGTGGCCTTTCAGCTTGACATCTGTTCGATAAAGGGGATATCCCGTGCCACATTAAGAATTGATCCCATTATGGAAAGATGGTTATATAATCCGAGCCATTGTAAGAAGAGAGTTTCTCTCCAATAAAACGGCGCTGCTTGATCTCACTCTGCTCTTTTTGATGAGCATATTTGCCCTGATGGGAGCACATCTAGCCTTTTTGAGATATGATGTGAGATAGTTGATTAGTCATCAGTGAACAGGTGTGCTGTAACATCCAATTAACAGCCTGAAGTACGAAATGTGAGGCTATCCCTTCCGCCACTTCACGTTTCATGCCTCACGCCTCACGTTTCACCCTTCACACTTTTAACCTCAGGGAGAAAAATATGTTAAGACTGATCATTAAAGACATAACCAGTTCTATACACGAGTTGAAAGTACAGTTAATTGGACTAACAATGGTTGTCTTAGCCTCTGTTATTACAACGATAAGTCTGTTTGACTATCAGGCCAAGATGGATGCTTATCAGGTGGCTCAGGCTGCAAATCGTAATGCATTACGAAAGAATGCAGTTTATGGAACGATGAGACCCAAAGCCATCAGGCCCCCGGAGCCACTCTCAATTCTTTGTGAAGGGATAAACCCATACGTTGGGAATACGGTCGATTTTGATTTGCTAAATATTCCCTATGAAGCTGGAAATTTACCGAACAATAATCCGTATACGGCAAATTTCATCAAGATGGATTTTTCCAAAATACTAATGTGGCTTCTCAGTATTATTGCCTTGTTCGTTTCCTATGATGCTGTATCAAAAGAGAGAGAGCAAGGTACACTCAAGTTGATATTAAGTGGCCAACTTTCAAGAGTTCAATTCTTTCTGTCAAAATATGCTTCTTGTGCCATTACCACTCTGCTGTTCCTTGTCTTAACTTTCTTGATTGTCTTGTGTATGTTATTTGTAGCGCCGTGGGTAGAAGTCACACTCCATGTTTTCTTGAGAATATTGATATTGTTTTTTGTATCTTGTCTATATGCTTTGATTTGGATTGGTATAGGCATAAGTATCTCAATCGTTACAAATTCATCATCAACTTCCTTGATGTTGTCATTGGCGGCTTGGGTCGTATTGATGTTGGTGATTCCAACAGCAAAGAGACGTACAGTTGGATCTACACATTTCGTAAACGAAACACAACGTGTGGAA
>QMLZ01000481.1 GCA_003646995.1 Deltaproteobacteria bacterium
ATCAATTTCCTTGATGATGATTTGGTGAGTATGGCAGCCAATACCCATTTTGCCATCGACCAATTTGAGGACAAAAGGGAGAAGCAGAAAAAAACCTCTTTTTTCAGCATGCTGAAAGGCAAAACAATGTTCTTTGCACTGAGGCTTTTCAGGTACAAACAGATGGCGTTCCGGGTGAAGACCCCAACTGCTGTTGTTGGGGTAAGGGGGACCAAGTTCGGCGTCCACGTAAGATGGACTGAAAAAGGAAGGGCCTCAAAGGATTTACCCTTAGTTGCCTCCCGCAGTGCTGCCGAGGCATTCATGGTGGCTTCTGCAGGAGGGCAAGGGAAGTCGTGTACAGACGCATTCTGTATGGACGGACTCATTGAAGTTGATGGAAAGGTGGTTCCGGCAGGGTACACATATCATTGTGAGACCGGGGAAGTGTCTCCTTCAGACCCAGACTATCTAAGACAGTTCGAAGAGGACACAGGCCTGAGAGAGAGGAAAGAAAAGGGAGAGAAAAAAGGTGAAAGGGAACTGTCTATCCCTAGAACACCGTATCAAGGCTTTCTTGCTGGAAGTATAGACCAGCAGGCTGACATAACGAACGATCAGAAGCTTGAGCAGGGTGAAGAAAACCTTACTACCGGCAAGCACATGGGATATTTTTCAGCTTTGTTGTCATCTGTATGGGGGTTGGGATACCCCGCCAATTTTGACAATGTTTACGTGACTTCCTCAGCTCAAGACTTTGATAGCGGTAACGCACGAGCTAATTCACTGAATGGAACAGATTACATAACCATCAATCCTGGATTTGTGACTGGTTCAACATCTTATGTGACAAGGATAGTTACGAGCTACGGGGATACTGATTCTGGCGAGCTTGGCACGGGCTATCCCCTTAATGTTACCCGAGTGGGATCAAACGAGTATATGGAATGGGGATACTGGACAATGCAGTCTTCATACCCAGACCCGGACACCTATCCAAATTACATTGTTAACAATCCTGCGTGGTATGTATTCGGGCTCACTACTCGGGAAGAAGTTATCTCCAACCTGACGGGAATGGTAGGCTACAGTGGCAATGCGTATGGTACGTTCTGGTCTTCCTCTGGGGGCGTATCAATGAATGGTCTCTTCAATTGCCAAGTTGATTTTACAAGTGGCAGTGAATCGGGCTTTAATCTTTCTGTATCCGGGGGCGGCTACGGGGCCTCCATTAGCGGGGCGGGTGGCTCACTTAACGGGGGTGAATTCAGCCTTTCCGGTGGCTCCTGGCAGCTTTCAACACCCACAGGGATCGATGTACCGGATGAGACCATAGGTGCGGGGACCTTTTACGGCCCCAACGCAGAATACATCGGAGGTTCTTGGGGAATGAGGAATGGTGAGAGCGGCAATACAGCAACAGGTATTTTCCACGGAGGAAGATAGACAAGCCTGATCAGGTGATAACGGCTGAATTTATGAATCGCTATTGTGTTACGGCTTAGAGGGTTTGTCTTTCTTGTTGTCTGCGAAGTTTCCCATCCGCCTTCGAATTTCCTGTTCGAATCCCCGGGCAGTCGGGAAAAAGAAAACTTTTCGTTTGAGCCCACTGGGCAAGTATTGCTGCTCCACCTTAGCCCCTGGATAATTGTGTGGATATAAATAGCCTCTCCCATAGCCTAACTTTTTCATCAATGCGGTCGGCGCATTTCTAATGTGCAATGGGACAGGCAAGGCTCCTGAACTTCGAATTTCCTCTTTAACCGCTTTTTCCGCCACATAGAGTGCATTGCTTTTAGGGGCTGTCGCTAGATAAACTGCTGCTTCAGCGAGGGCAAGCTCTGCTTCAGGAGGTCCTACTTTTTCCCATGCCTCAAAAGCCGAAAGGGCTACCTGGAGTGCTTGGGGATCGGCTAGCCCAATGTCCTCCGAGGCGAAACGAATCATACGCCTACAAATGAAAAGTGGATCTTCACCTGCTTCCAACATTCGGTATAGCCAATAAAGGGAGGCCTGCGGATCACTCCCCCGCATACTCTTGTGAAAGGCCGAGATCAAGTTATAGTGCTCTTCTCCCATCTTGTCATAGATGAGAGCCTTTCGTTGTAATGCTTGCTCCACATCAGAGCCTGACACGGCAACAGGTTCGCCCTTGTTCAACAAGTCTTGGTAATGGGATGCAATGGCTTCGAGGTTGTTCAATGCAACGCGGGCATCTCCTGCAGAAAATTGAATCAGCACGGTGAAAGCCTCTTCTTCAAGCTTCAAGTTATATCTACCTAGGCCCCTTTCTTTGTCTTCAAGGGCGGTTGACAGAATCTTTCTTATCGCTTCGTTGTGAAGGGGCTTAAGCACGAGAACCCGTGCTCTTGAAAGTAAGGGTGAGATAACCTCAAAGGAAGGATTTTGGGTCGTTGCTCCTATAAGGATAATCAAGCCGCTTTCTACATGAGGCAAAAACGCGTCTTGTTGGGCTTTGTTAAACCGATGAATTTCATCCACGAAAAGAAGAGTTGGTTGACCTGATATGTTTCTTATCCTTTCGGCCTGATCAATGATTTGCCTGAGTTCTTTTACACCAGAAGTGACAGCAGAAAAAGATTGGAATGGGTAACCAGTGTATGTTCCTATAAGCTTGGCTAGTGTGGTCTTGCCAGAGCCGGGGGGTCCCCAGAAAATTACTGAAAATAGCCTGCCGCTTTCCACGGCCTTCCTCAAGAGAGTTCCTGGGCCAACGAGGTGCTCCTGGCCCACTATTTCGTCAAAGCTCCTTGGCCTCATTCTCTCCGCCAGAGGCACGTGCGTTTTCCTCTCAGCATTGGGCATA
>QMLZ01000482.1 GCA_003646995.1 Deltaproteobacteria bacterium
ACTCCTGCGCTCGAGATTACGAGAAACTGTGGTGCCGATTCTCACTGCAACTCTAGTTGATGTCCCTGCCAGCAATCGTGCTATTATAGCAATCCTGTTTACTCTGTCCTTATCAGTCAGGATAGCAGAAGGACGCTCTTTTCTTAGATACCGTATCAGGGAGGGAAGGGCACTATTAACATGGGAAACAGGCAAAGGTATCAGACGCACGTTCGGCAATGCCTTTGGAAGGTAAGGACCATGATTCCTAATTTGCACAAGGTCCACGGGTAGCCCTCGACGGGACAGCTCCCGAATAAAGTTGGTCATTATCCTGTCAACACCGCTGTGACCGGAGGTGGCTAGGAATATGGCCAATTTTTGATCGGTCATTTTGAGCCCTTTCAATTTCCCTGGGTTAATCCCATCACCTCCATGTATTTCTTGGCCGCAGCGGTGGCATCGAATCGCTGTGCCCCATGTCTAAGCAGATCTGGTTTGGGAGGATTATCTAGTACGGAAATTATTGCTCGAGCCAGTGCTTGAGGATTGTTCGGCGGAACCAAAGGGCCATAGCGGCCATCCCCCAAGACCTCTTTTGTGCCTCCACAGTCTGTGGATACTACAGGAGTGCCCAGCGCCATTGCCTCGATCAAGACATTTGGAGTCCCCTCCCAAGCTGAGGACAGTACCAGCAAAGAACTGTGCTTCATGAAAGGGAAGGGGTTGTTAATAAAACCGCGCAATTGTACACGCTCAGATAGCCCAAGCTCTCTGATTCGGTTTTCCACAAGCTTCCTCTGGGGTCCTTCTCCAAGTATCACCAGGCGACACGGCATTTTTCTATTCACCATATTGAAAGAGTCCAATAAGGTGAAAAAGTCCTTAGGGGCAGCGAGGCGGCCAACACTTATAATAACAGGCTCTGACAAGTGAGTAAACCAAGGATGGTCAATGGTCTCATCAGCAAGTCTTTTCAATTCAGAGTTTACTATCGGATTGTAGATTACCCTGATCTTGTCAGGATCACATCGTGATACTCGGATGAAATCATCCCGTGTCATCTTGGAAACCGCGATTATAGCATCCGCATAAGAGGCCCACGCTCTTAGCCTTCTAATACGCTTATAACGCCGGAAAAATCCCCAGCCTTTCATTTCTTGCGAGTGGGGATGGTGGATGCTAATCCACGCTTTAAATGGGACCCGAGATTTTTTGAGTGTTGTTAAAATATTTGAGCCTCTGGTTCCAGTGGACATTATGCCTTGTGGGGCGACATCAACAATGTATTGACGGACTTGTACCATTGCACGAGTCCTGTCGTTCAAGTCGATATCAACTATGGTTGCGCCATCTGGGAGATCAAAAGGAAGGCTTCTCCCAGGCTGGGTTTGAAAAACCAAGAAGTCCACCCCTATCCCGGCGGCGATAAGCTCTGCAGCCAGATTTTTTGCTACAGGCACAGCTCCACTGTAGCCCCTTCCCCTTAGGCGGTTGGTGAAGCCAATTATTCCGATTCTAGGATTCATTTCTAATTGCTCCTCAAATGGAACAAATTTTCACCCGAGTCCCAGGACATCTAGATATTTTTTGGCGCACATATCCCTTCCAAATAGCTTAGCCACATCTGTTAAGGTGGATTTAGGCAAAGGGTTGGACAAGACTGAAATAATGGCTTCAGCCATTGACTCGGGATCCCCAATGGGAACTAAAGGGCCATATTTTCCATCTGCCAATATTTCTCTCGGACCGCTGGGGCAGTCCGTGGACACGACTGGTACCCCCAGCGCCAGGGCTTCGATTAGAGAGTTAGGGGAGCCTTCTCTTAATGAAGAAAGAACAAATACTGAGGCCCTTTTCATGAATGGGAATGGGTTGCGCACAAACCCTGGCATGTCCACGTGTTCATGAATACCCAAGAAATCACAGAGTGCTTGTAACCTAGACCTTTCTCTGCCTTCACCCAATAAAATGAGTCGAGCTGGGCGTTTGGCTAATACCAGTGCGAAGGCCCGTATGAGCGTATCAAAACCCTTAACCTTAACGAGCCTCCCTACACCTAATATTACAGGGATATCTTGTTTCGTTAACCATGAATGTTCTATAGGTTCCTCTGCCTTAGCAAAGAGATCCTGACTTATTGTTGGGTTGTTCAAGGCATAAATGGTATTGGCAGAGATGCCGCTCACATCTTGGATATCCTGCGCCACGCCTTTTGATACCGCTATAATGACATCAGCGTTTGAGTAGGACCAAACCGTGGAAGCCTTGCGAAGGGTTCCTTTGATTAGGCCCCTCTGTCTGATATTTGTGGAAAGGTGAGTACCAACCCTCACGGCTAGTTTTGCATGAATTTTGAAAGCCTTTTTCACGAGCACGGCATTGCTGATCGCCCTTTCTCGATTGCATAGGAGTACCTTTGGTGAAGTCTCTCTAAGGTAATGGTATAGTCTTAGAGGAGCACCTATGGCTTTGAATCGTCCTATATCCACTATCCTTATCTGAGGATCAAGTTGATCCATGTCTTCGGCATTCTTGCCATTTAATAAGAGATCAACCTTTACACCAGCATTAATCATTCCATTCATCAAATTGGCCATAACATGACCTATGCCTCCGGGACCTGTATGGAAACCGTAAAATGCAATTGGGCCTCTCGACAGGCAAGGGGAGAGTGGTTTGCTAGTCTTATAAGAGCTTGAGGGTATCAAGGTTTCCAGGTAGGCTTGAACAGATCTCTCCACTGTAAATCTCATCGCCCCTTCTTCCAGTTTCCTACCATCTGGAGGGGAGCTGAGCGTATGCAGTATAGCGTCAGCTAGGGC
>QMLZ01000483.1 GCA_003646995.1 Deltaproteobacteria bacterium
CCCAGCAGACGGCGGGCGTAGGGATTGGCATAGCGGCAAGTGAGTTCTTCGTCCAGCACCAGCCATCCGAAAGGTGCACGTTCCAGCACGGGGAGCATCTCTCTCATGCCTGGAAATAGCCCCCGCCGCAGCCGGCGGTCCAGCCAGACAGCTACCGCCACCGTGACAATCAGGGCCAGCAGGAAGCCAAAGATTAGCCATCGCAGATCGAGGACAAGCATTGCTACATCACTCTCTCAGGTGCCCGTCACCTGCGAGGTGACGGGCACCTGGCTATTGAGCGGGCAGGATCACACTCAGGGTGCTGCCCACGCCGGGATCGCTCTCGGCCCACACGCGACCGCCACAGACCTCGGCCAGGGCGCGGACGATGGCCAGCTCCGCGCCGGTGCTGCCCACGCCGGGAATTACCCGCTCGGCGTCGCGGCGATAGCGATTGAACACCCGCCCCAGTTCCTCAGCGGGGATGCCCCCACCCTGGTCGCGCACAGAGATGACCACGTGCGGCACGTCTTCTCGCACCTGCGTCCGCGCGGTCACGGTGACGGTGCCGCCGGCAGGCGTGCAGCGATAAGCATTCTCCAGCAGGCCCACCAGAATGTGACGCACGATTTTGACGTCGGCAGCCAGGGGTGGGAGATCGCCGGCAATAGCCCTGGTTGCCGTAATCTTTTTGTCCTGCCGATCAGCTTGCACCTGAGCCACAGCCTGTTCTACCAGTTGCGCCACCTCCGCCCCCTGCCCGGCCCCAGCCCGTCCGCCCGTTACCGGCTGCGGGATCAGCAGTTCGTTGAGCAGGCTGTTCATAGTGCGCACGCTGTCCTTGATCCTCTGTAAGAGAGTGCGCTGTGCCCCCCCGATGATGCCAACGGACTCGGCCAGCAGCAAGTCGGCGTAGCTGTTGATGGTGGTCATTGGAGAGCGCAACTCCTGAGAGACGGTGACCCGCAGGTCATCCACCATGCGCTGCGCCTCGGTCTCACGGGTGACGTCGCGCAGCATGACCACCGTGCCCGTTCGCGTCCCGTCCTCCTCGCGCAAAGAGGACAGGTCCGCTCTGATGACGTAATCACCCAGCCAGAGAGTGACTTCCTGGCTACTTCCATCGGCCTGCAAGCGATCGAGAGCGGCGCTCCAACGCTCGTCCCCGCACACAGTGCGCAGGTCCCGGCCCACCAATTCCGCAGCGTCGCTACCCAGAAAACGGGCCGCGACGGCGTTAGCCAGCACCACCCGTTCCTGCTCGTCGCCGATCAACACCCCCTCGTCGAGAGTATCCAGCACGGGCCGCAGACCAACACGGCCCACCCCTGGAACCGCTCCTTCGAGCCTCAGGGCCACCGGTTGAGGCCGGCTCAGGCGACGGGCCAGCTCCCCGGCCTGGACCTGCCGGGCACGCAGCCGTTCGGCCAGTTGTTCGGCCAGGACTGCCTGAGCCTGTAGTTCCTGGGCCAACTGTTCGGCCTCCTGTAAGCCCTGAACCACTGCCTCACGCTGGGCCTGGACTTCATAAGTAAGACGAGTAATCTCCTCCTGGTGCTCAGCCTCGGCCCGGTCACGCTCGGCCAGGAGCTGGGACAGTTGGCGAGCCTCGGCATCGGCCCGCTGATAAAGACGCGCGTTCTCGATGGCGATGGCTCCGTAATCCGCCAGGGCAGAGAGCAGGTACAGATCGTGATCGGTGAAGCTCTTGCGGGAGATGCGATTGTCCACCGAGAGCAGGCCAATAGTCCGCTCGCGCACCTTGATGGGCACGTGCAGGAAGGACTTGACCAGGTAGCCTGTCTTCAGCTTGTATTTACTGTCCTCCGGGCCACTGACCATGATGGGTTTGCCCGTCTTGATCACCTGGCCAGAGAGGCTGTCCTCCACTTTCACCCGGAAGCCCTGGGCAAACTTCTCGCCCAGCCCCTGCCCGGCACGCATGTACAATTCGTTGGTCTCCTCGTCCACCAGCAAAAGGAAACCCTCCTCGGCATCGGCCAGGTACACCGCCGCCTCGACGATGCGGTTGAGCAGCTTCTCCAGGTCCAGGACAGATGTCACTGCCTTGCCGATACCGTAGAGGATGCCCAACTCCTTGACCTTGCGCTCGAGCTGAGAGTTAACCTGCTCGACACCACGAGCCAGCGACCGCGTGCGGCCCACCTTCAGAGCACGAGTGATCGCCGCCCGTATCTCCTCCGGCGAGAAGGGCTTGAACACGTAGTCCACCACCCCCAGGCGGAGTGCATGGACGATGACTTCCTCGGAGCGAAGGGCAGTGACCAGGATCACCGGCACCGTCACCCCGCGCTCCGCCAGTTCCTCTAGAATCTCAAACCCGGGCACTGCTGCGGCGTCCATGTCCATGATAATCAAATCGGGGCGAGCAGTCAGCGCCTGATGCACGCTGTCCCCCCGCCCCTTCGCCCGCAACACGCGGTACCCATCCGGGCGCAACACTTCCTCAATCAGGAACGCCGCGTCGTGCGCCCGCCCTTCAATTACCAGCACTCGTTCTCCTGCCATTATTCTCTTCCTCCTCCTGAATTCATTCCCATCTCACCCCACGCTCAATATACCGAGCGCGTATGGAAAACGTGAAAACGGGTCGTTGTACGCAACACGCACCACGCAACACGCGCGGCAAAACCAGGCTACACTCAGTACCATACAACCAAGTCCAGGTTAGCCATTGACAATCAATAAAACGTCTCGACCGGCCAGCCCTGCCGTCGGGCATAGCGCCGCAGGCGGAAGTCTGGATTGACCGCCACCGGGCATCCTACCCGCTGGAGCATCGGCATGTCGGATATGCTGTC
>QMLZ01000484.1 GCA_003646995.1 Deltaproteobacteria bacterium
AGGGATGTTTTTTTCTATGTACCCAAGTAGAGGGTTTGGCGCTCCGCTGGTATTGCGGAGGTAAGCGAGGCTTGATACCGTGGAAAGCCAGTTACCCGAACCGCTTTATTGAGAAACCGCAAGTTGATGAAACATATACTAAATAATACTATTATTATAATAAATATATAATAATTAGATCGAGTAACAAATTGAACGTTTATGCTTTGTATGAGACGTTCATAAACCAGGAGTTGGACTCCTTGGATTCATCGCTTATTATTTTAGGATGACCTTTTCATTTGTAATTCACACCCTGACAGACTTACCTTGACCTGCTGTTGATTCTGGTATAGAATGGGTATTCCGAAAGCAGGAAATGCCCTCGTAGCTTAATGGATAGAGCAACTGCTTGCGGAGTAGTAGGTTGCGCGTTCGACTCGCGCCGAGGGCACTGTAAACAGCAGGTTTCACAGCCTGCTGTTTTGATTTAAGCTTGCTTGGTCCCCATGAGGGGATGATATTCGACTCGCGCCGAGGGCTTGTGGAAAATGGTAATATGAGGAAACTCTTGTATATTATGGGTTTTCGAAATAGATCGGGTTGGAAATCAATGCAGGCAGCCTTGGCAAGCCAGGGATGAATGACCGCAATATTTCTATTCGAGCAAACCCGGGAGACTCTATGGGGCAAGTCGCCAAGAATCGACCGGAGGTGGGGGCTTCCAGGAGCGGGATACTGCTTTGCGCAGTGACTACTTGGATGACATCGCCAGCCAACAGCCCGCCGGCAGTTATTTGGAGTTCCTGTTTCTCAGACCACGTTACTGAGTCCCCTAGAATGGCATCTCCAGCTGTTAGCTCCAGCGTGGGCCCGTTGGGGGCAAAAGTTATGTATGCATGTCCCTGTCTCAGTGCCGAAAGGATGTCCTTTGGGCTGGCAGACATGGCGTAGACGCAGGTGGTGGGACCACCAAGGAAAAGAAAGGGTGTGTCGCGATGGTAATCGCTTCCACCGCAGACAGGAATCTTCTTTCCTGTTGTAAGCAGGCTTTGCCACAAACCTATCGCCCGCAGGTTGGACTCCCGCATGGGTCCGTTCCAGACTTCCAGGCAGTCAAAGGGCAGGGTGTCCAGATCAAATTTGAATGGACAGATTTCTTCAAATGGATGGTTGATGGTGATGAGGGCGCCGCGCTCCCGAGCAGAGTTAAAGCGAGCGAGGGCTTCTTCGGGCGTATTGGTGGCAAAGGGGGCATCATAGGGCTTGTCTACTCCCAGAAAGTTGGCATGTCCTTGATAATGCGTCCATTCGACACCCGGGATTAGAGTAAGGCCTGCTATCTTGGGCAGGGCATCAGCAGAAACCATTTGATTGTGGTCAGTGATTGCGAGAAAATCCAATCCGTGGCGCAGAGCGCGCCAGGCAAGCTCCTCTGCTGTGAGGACACCGTCTGAAGCCAGCGTGTGCACATGCAAGTCTCCCTTGAGAAGGCGCCTGTGCTTTAGGGTGAAGGCAAGTTCATAGGAAACAGTGACGCCTTCGGGTGCCACTTTGTAAGCACCCACAAGGATCAACCATTCCCCGGGAACCAGGACATAGGGGTGGTAACCGGGTGTTGCGCTGGTCTCGCTAAGAAAAATTGTATTCTTATCTGAACCCGAGGCGCCTACTTGTGTGCCGTCGGGGGAAATTAACCCAAGGTCAATGATGTTGATTTCCTGCCGTGATGTAAAGGTGCCATTATCTATCCTAACATCGCTTTCAAGATGGCGCTGGTACCGGTATGTGAGAGTGATTGACTCAACATTGGACGGCATAGAAAAAGGAAGGGTGATGTAGTCACCCTCTCGGTCATGATTAATGGAAAGTTGCAAAGCTAACTTATCTTGCATAGAATTTCTCTTCTTTAAGTTACGGATGGAAGATCAATCACATCCTTGAGGAAGCGCTTTATCTGTAAATCCCAGAAAGGCCAGTCGTGCTTGCCATCCTCTTCATGATAATCGACATTTACACCTAAGGAATTGCATGCTTCATAAAACATCTTATTAAGCGGATACAGGTCATCCTGCCGTCCACAGGCTATGAACAAGCGGGGTAACGCTGAGGGGTTTTCAGATGCACGTTTTAACCATACTGCTGGGTCATGTTCACTGCCGTTAAGCTTTTCCAGATCTCCGAAGAGGTAGGTAAACTCTTCCTGGCGAGGATCGTTGGGTATGGCTCTGAGAATTTCAAGGGATAATGCCCCTGAAAAACTTGCTGCTGCGTAAAAACGATCAGGATGCAAAAGGGCTGCTTTGAATGCGCCATACCCTCCCATGGAAATCCCCGCAATGAGGGTGTCCTCCCGCTTTGGTCTAAGGTTGAAGACATCTGAGAGGTACTGAGGTAATTCTTCAATCAGGTAAGTAAAATAGTTCTGTCCATTGGGTTGGTCAGTATAAAAGCTGCGTCCTACAGAAGGCATGACCACAACCAGTCCATAGGCTGAAGCAATTGTTTCAATGGATGAATAGCGTTGCCAGGCGCTGGCGTCGTCGCTGAGGCCGTGCAGCAGATAAAGAACCTTGCGATCTCTGACCGGTACACCATTTACCCTTCCCGGGTCAGGCAGAATAATGTTTAAAGGTAAATTGACTTTGACGGTTTCGGGTACGTGATCCAAGTGGATGAGTGCCATTGATTAGCCTCCAGTTTGTTAAATTGCGGGTTTGGTGGCAGCTTCCTTCTTGTTCTCAAAGTTGATAAAGAAAGAGAAGCCGAAACTAATAAGCATCATGACAAATGGAAATACGGTAAGTAAAAAGCGAGCCGCA
>QMLZ01000485.1 GCA_003646995.1 Deltaproteobacteria bacterium
AGGGTGAAATTCTGTTAGCTTCAACAATTCAAAATCCGCGGTCGCATGTATCATGCGTCTTACAACAATCCACTCATTCCCATCAAATGGCCTTGGCTCTGGAACTTCTGAATCTATTATTTCAAAAGAGCGCTGTTCAATGTCCTTTGGTGAGAAAATGTCATTGCGAAGGTCCTTAATCCTCATAGGATTTCCCCTCAGGGCCCGTATTGCTTGCAAAAATTCACAAAATGCCTTGCCACATTTCTGTTGGACGCCCAATATAAATGAACATAGGAAGCAAGTGTATTTTTAAACAAAAACCCCTCACATTTTGCCCGCCCTGCGGCCTGCTCACTTATATCGTAAACCTGCTCTGTATCCCCATACCACCCCTGAACAAAGGAATAATGGTACTCATGGCCCCGCAGCCTTGCTCCCTTTGGCCCTATGATGACATCTTTGCCGATTACCACTTCTCTATAACCCAGCACCTTCAGGGACAGCTCCATCTTTGCTCTCATATTAAAAACCCCACACATGGGGAAATAATCCCCCTCAATAGTTTGGATCTCCTCCATTAGGTACATGAATCCACCGCATTCCGCATAAATAGGGCCTCCTTCAAGGGCAAATTCCTTTATCTCGCGCAATAAAGAGGTATTTTGTGAAAGTTGACTGGAGTATAGCTCTGGATATCCTCCCCCCAAATAAAGGCCCTTGATCCCCTCCGGCAAGCTGGGGTCATGAAGCGGAGAAAATGGTATAAGCTGGGCGCCAGCCTCTGTCAGAAGCCTCAAATTTTCAGGATAGTAAAAACAAAATGCTCGATCTTGTGCTATACCGATCTTCACCTGGCCTTCCTCATGCCTGCATGGACCCCATCCCTTAGACAAAGGGTAATCCTTCTGAAGCCTGGTGTCATGAAGCAATTCGTCAAGGTTTACATGATCCTCGATCCAGGAAGAAAACCTCTCAATTGCCTTTGCATCCTGCTCCATATCCTGTTCAGTGACCAAGCCCAAGTGGCGAGACGGGATCATCACATCCCTATTTCGAGGCAAACATCCATATACCTTGAGCCCAGCATCCTGCATGGCATCTTGCAACATGGATGCATGACTATCACTGCCTACTCGGTTAAAAATGACTCCAATTAAACTGAGATCCGGGTCAAAATGATAATACCCACTTGCCATGGCTGCAGCAGAGCGCGCCATAGCGCGGGCATCGATAACTAGAATTACTGGGATGCCTAACCATTTTGCCATTTGGGCAGTTGAGGCCACTTCGTCCTTGCCCGACAACCCATCAAACAGGCCCATCACCCCTTCCAGTATTGCCACGTCAGAATCACTTGCATAACGTTGAAAAAGGCCTATGTTTGTTTCCTTTGTTAGCATCCAACCATCTAAGTTGTGAGAGTCCCTCCCGGTTATGCGCCGGTGATGCCCAGGATCAATGAAATCTGGCCCCACTTTAAATGGCTGGACCCTCATCCCCCTTCTCACCAGAGCTGCCATGATGCCCAATGTCACAGTGGTCTTTCCACATCCGCTATGTGTCCCTGCTATGCAAAAGGCATATTTCATATGCTTACGCTCCTGGCATTAGGCCCTAAGCCCCACTAAAGTAAAGATTCGTTGGATGTCACAATGCTTTTCAAAATGGTCGGCCAGTTTGTCATACTGAGCAAATCGGGCGAGCCGTCCTTTCCTTGGCCTCCGCGTCTTCAACCCTTTCAATGCCCTTATCTTGTTAAGAATCTCTGCTCTAAAGCTCGGGGAATCCAGCACACCATGAATATATGTCCCCATTATGTGCTTATCATCTGTCACCCAGCCATCCTCCCATGACTTGCTCTTGCCAGGCTCATGGATCAAGGCAAATGCATACCCTCTTTTGCCCTGCACATAGGTCCTGCCCATATGGATTTCATAGCCTTTAACATTGGAATCATAAACCATGCTCCTACCAACAACCTTCCTTACAATCTTTTCTTGCTCAAGAACTGTCTTTACGGGCAACAGCCCTATCCCTCTTACCCTGCCCCGAGCAGCCTCAACGCCAAAGGGATCCTCGACCCACTCACCTAACAACTGATATCCTCCACAGATACCCAACACGTACTTTCCGCTGCGGGCGAATTCCTTGATCCTCTTTTTCCACCCTCTTCGGGCCAACCATAGGGCATCGGTCATCACGTTCTTTGTACCAGGTAATATGAGCCAGTCGTATTCGGGGGTCAACTTGTTTGGCCTCGATAGATAGTTCACCACCACGCCGGGTTCTTTGTCCAAAATCTCAAGATCTGTAAAATTGGATATAGCAGGAAGCCTAGGCACGGCAATATTTACGCTCTGGGCTGATATTTCCTTAAAAGGCCTCTTGTCCATCTGCACCGAAACAGAATCCTCTGCGTCAATGTGAATATCTTCGAAATATGGAACAAGCCCCAACACGGGCTTACCGGTTTTATTCTCAATATATCTAATTCCGCTTTCAAACAGCCTGGGGTCCCCCCTGAATTTATTGATTAAAAATCCTATTGTAAGCTGCCTTTCTGTCTTGCTCATGAGGCCATATGTACCGATTATCTGGGCAAATACTCCCCCGCGATCTATGTCAGCTACAAGGATACATTTGGCATCGGCAGCCTTTGCCATTTCAAAATTCACGAGGTCCCTGTCCTTCAAATTCATCTCGCAGCAGCTACCTGCCCCTTCCATGACAATTACATCATATTGGGCGGCCAACTTGTGGAAGGATTCCATGACTACCTGCTTCAGTTGAACTTTGTACTTATGGTATTCCAT
>QMLZ01000486.1 GCA_003646995.1 Deltaproteobacteria bacterium
AGAAAAATACTTGTAATCGAAGATGAAGAGAATATGGCAAAACAGCTAAAATGGGGTTTGCCATCATTCGAAATTATCACAGCCAGAGATTCGTCGGATGCCATAGAGCTCTTAAGGAATTACAACTTCAAGGTAATAACTTTGGATTTGGGTCTCCCACCCCATCCTGATTCCCCTACAGAAGGATTCAAATTATTATCAAGAATCAGACGAATCAACCCTTATTCAAAAGTTGTTGTTATTACAGGAAATACTGAAAGAGAAAATGCTCTCAAGGCCATTGCTGAAGGAGCCTTCGACTTTTGTGAAAAACCGGTAGATTTACAGGTACTAACAATAATTATAGAAAGAGCATTCAGGGTCTATGATCTGGAAGATGAAAATAGAAAACTTCATCTAAAGGTTCGAGCTTCCGACGGCCTGGCAAATATGCTGGGGACCTCGCAAATTATGCAACAACTTTTTTCCACAATTCGAAAAATTAGCCCTTCTGATTACCCAGTACTGATAGAGGGTGAAAGTGGTACTGGAAAAGAAATGATAGCAAAAGCAATACACTCTTTAAGCAATCGTAAAGAAGGGCCTTTTGTCATAATAAACTGTGGGGCGATTCCAGAGAACTTGCTTGAAAGTGAACTTTTCGGTTACGAGAAAGGCGCCTTTACAGGCGCAAATACAAAAAAGATAGGTAAGCTAGAGCGTGCAGATAGAGGATCCGCATTTCTTGATGAAATCGGTGAACTTCCATTAGGGCTCCAGGTAAAAATTCTTCGCTTCTTACAAGAAGGTACCATTGAAAGGTTGGGAGGGAACAAACAAATACAGCTTGATGTTCGCATTATTGCGGCAACAAACGTTAAATTGAAAAAAGCTGTCAAAGAGGGGCGATTTCGTGAGGATCTTTATTTTCGCCTGAATGTTCTGCCACTACGTGTACCACCCTTAAGAGAACGAGGGGAGGACATACTTTTACTAGCCCGACATTTTTTGGACATGTTTGCCTTTGAATCAAAAAAAGGTAATATGCGCTTTACCCCTGCTGCGTTGAAAGCGCTGCTTGAGTATTCCTGGCCCGGGAACGTGAGAGAATTAGAAAATGTGATAAAAAGGGCGGTGGTTATCACAGAAGGCCGCTTAATTGGTCCTGAACATTTAAGTTTCATGAAGGAAGCTAGTCTGGAAATGCTTATGTCTAGCTCTTCGGAAAGTATCACTCCGGACGTTCCATTAACTCTTAAACAGGCCAGGAGCATGGCAGAACGAGAAGCCTTGAAGCGAGCTCTGATGTTAACGAAAAACAATATCAGCCAGGCTGCAAAGATTCTGGACGTGAGCCGACCAACTATCCATGATCTGATAAAAAAGCATAAGATAGCCCCACAATCATAACGATTCCAACAAAACCCAGATAAACACCACCCATAGAAGTCTAGACCATTAAAGGACTGAAAGTGAAATAACCACTATTTCTCCATTCCAAAGTGTTTGTAGATACTAGGGAAAATGCTCGAGAATACTGCACGGGGCAGATGTCAAATATTAGTGTAAAAATTATCGACACTAGGCCAGAAACTCTCGATAATTTTGATTTCATCTACCATATTAGTAAATTTTCAATTACGTACAACTAATTGAAAATAGTACTATTTGAAAATGTAGTTTTTCCCCTAGATCCTGGTGTCGATAATTTTTACACTATTTGGTTCCCCAGATAGGTCAAACACACCCGAAGAGTTATCTTCTGTTCAGATCATGCCATGTTACACAACATGGTATGATTTTTGCCTCGTATGTTAAGTAGGTATTCACATACAATGGTAGCTTAAAAGAGAAAGGAAAATATGAAAAACGTACTTGCAGTCGCTTTCATAATCATTTGTGTTGCATTTGCCAAGTTAGCTTGGTCTACTCCCATAACTTTCATTGATACAACTGAATTTGGAGATACTGGAACAACACCGGCGATCGATCTGGTAGCTTATAGAGGACAGGCCGTCAATATGCTCGAAGGTAGTTGGGATTACGTTATCTGGACACATCATTTTGAGTTTGATCCACCTGCGGAAGATGTTCTAAGTGGAGTACTGACATTACATTTGCGAGATAATGAAGGAGACAGGTGTAAATACTGTGGCACTTACGAAATTGCATTTGGCTTTGCAGAAGATGGGACATGGGGACTTGGAGAAGTTGATACCAAAGAGTATTCTTTTGCAATTAACGCTTCATATTTGGAAGATGGCTCTTTTACTGTATTTTTATATTCGCTATTCGGTGATTTTTTCATCGATAGGTCCGATTTGAAGATAACCTATAACTCATTAGCACCCGTACCAGAACCTGGCACAATACTTTTGCTTGGGTTAGGCTTAATTACACTTGGCCTTCTAGGTAAAAAGAAAAACGTTTCGTAGGTGTAAAAGGGAAATACGACTAGTAAGATCCATAAGGCAATATTCAAGTCTTTCAAATTCCTAAATAGGGTTATTAGCTTTCCCACTTGTAGTGTCGAAAATTCTTACAAGTTTTTAACAACGCAGGTCTCTTAATTCAGGGGCCTGTTTTTTTGTCTCGAAATACCTCATTTCCAGCACTACAAAATAGTCGAATAACCTGTGTGAACCACTATGCGAGAGTTTCTTATCCCTCCTAAAGACCATTTAACATCACTCCTTGGGCGAATTAGATTTGACTGCATCTTATGCCCGGGTTAACCTTACCGAAATATTTTGAGAAATTTGGAATCAAGACTCTTTAATAAAAAGTACCGGATCAAATTTTTATATGCCTATAG
>QMLZ01000487.1 GCA_003646995.1 Deltaproteobacteria bacterium
ACTATAATTACATACATCACCACCACATCCTGAATCCTTTATATTTTGTGTCTCCTATACAATGTTTCACAAGTTTATATCCTTCCAATCTGAATAACCTTTTATAAGAGACTCTTCTTTTTAAAGAGGGATGATCTACAGTAAGGCTCAATCTACCATCAAATTCTTTTAGAACTATCCTTTTTCCAGAATCATTTAAAAGACATGAATTTAAGTCTTTCCTAAAATTTTCTTCCTTTATTATCCTTTTGTTTATAAGATTGAATAGACATCTTCCCACAATGAGAGGTTTGAACATCTCCGATATATCAAGAGCCAGTGAGAATCGTCTTACAAAGGGCTCATGTAAATAACTCACAGAAGGATTTAACTGTGTATGATATAACTCTGTCAGTACTGCCGTATAAAGTAAAGAATTCAAAAAAGAGATCAAACAGTTTATCTCGTTATCTGGTGGTCTTCTTACTCTGGACTGAAACTCAAAGAAATTCAAAATCTTTGAAAAAGTTTGATAGTAATATCTCCATGATTCTCCCTCTATCTGCATCAACTCTTCTATACTCTTTGCACTGTTTATTTTCTGATCACATTCTCTTATTTTCAGAATCTCAGATTTTATATCTTTATTATGTTTCCTGTAATGCTCCAGGATGCGTAAAATATTGTATATGGTAGAAGAAACTATCTCTTTGGCTATAAAAATTCTTTCTTCAGGATCTAAATAATGTTTCACCTGTTTAACAATGATATCTCCAGAAACAAGATAATCTCGAGGGTAGAAAGAGCCTGTATAGTATCCATAATAGTTAAAAAAATGTAGTATTATATTTTTCCGAGAGAGATATGTAAGAAGTTTGGAGTTTATCGATATCTCGCCCAAACAATATACAGAATGAATTTTTTCTATGGGAATTATTTTCCTTATATTTTCATTTGTGAAATAAACAGTATTCTCCTTTCTTTTTAAAGTCCCATTCTGTATAATATAAAAATTATCCTTCATACATAACACAGCTCATAATAACTGCATTTCTTGCAGATTTTTTTATTTAATCTCCCCGGAATATCACCATTCACAGTCTCATTTATATCCTCCAAGATCTTTAACATCTCCTTCTCTTTTTCTTCCGTGAGAACAACTTCCTCTTTTCTGTTGTTTTCTCTGTACTTTATCACTGCTGAAGTATCTATACCTTTCTGTTTCAGGACATAAAGGTAGTAAAGTACCTGATATATACTCGCTTTCCTATTTTTTATAGATTTCTTTAATTCCCATATTTTTCCTTTTTTTATCATATCGATTTTTATATTATCTATGATGATCTCATCAAGATCTTCATGGTAGAACTTACCTATCTTCACAAGTTCTGACTCCTGCTCACACTGTATAGATCTGTGAAAAAACCACAGTTTTCTTTCGCATGTGAAGTAGTAATTTATATGGGTGCCGGTGAACATTCTCTTTTCTTTTTCTTGATTATTTTGAATTTCAATTTCCATAGCTATAACCAAACCTCCTCCACCTTCACATCGATAGAATAGCTATCAAAAAATTCTTTCAAATTGTTCCATGTTTCTTCAGGAATCAAAATACTTCCTTTTGAAACTTTTCTTCCTTTATTTTTTTCCAAGATCCCTTTGTATTCATAATTTTTTTTCTTTACTCCATACAAAGCATAATTAAACTTTGTTTTTGTCTTCTGGTCGAGATTACTCAGATTAAATGTAATTAATCTATATGGCTTGAGGCTTAACATGAGACTCACTGGAATATCCAGATTCCTTCTCAAAAATATTATTTTCCCCTGTTGAAATATATTCTTTAAAAGGCCAGAATCTGTTTCTTTTATTTTGTCCAAGCTTCTTATTATTGGCTGTATAGTTCTTTCTGTTTTGATTTCTAAAATACAATTTTCCACTTTTTCGATGGCCGAAGTATTTTCTACAATCACAAAGATATCCACATCCGATCGTGGTCCAAAGTCTCCTCTCGCAAAACTACCGTACAGAATTATGGCCAACACTTCTTTTTTTCCTGAGAGTTTTTCCACAATCTGATCTATGACTTTATTCGATCTCAATACCCCACCTCTTCTCAAAAAACTGGACAATTTCTTCTAAAATTCTCATAGCTCTTTCTGCCTTATTTCCATTTGTGCCATCATATCCAAGATCGCCATAAATAAACCAGAGCTTCCTCATCTCAATGAACATTTTTCCTGGAAATATTTCCTCAGCTAACTCAAATCTTTTTCTATGATCTCCAAGATGTTTTCTATCTCTTGCGGCTTCAGCTTCCAGTGCTTGTTCTACAACCTTTATTGCCAGATCCCCCACAACAGTAAACTCCTCATCCCTATAGGCTCTTCTTGTGGCTCTCAGTTTCTCCTTCATGATCTCTAAGTGTTTTTGAAAATCGTTCATAAAAAACACCTTTCCATATAATAAGGAAAAGCCTTATATAAATGTTTCTATTCCATATAATATGAAAATCAGATAGTGCGAGAGGAGGAATCTTCTGTCTCAGGATAGTCAAAAGGTTTATATAATCTACTTTCGTATACTTAGGTATACCAAGGTGATAGGATGCCTACCACAATAAAATTGAAAGAACAGACAAAAAAAGAGCTGAATTCCTTTAGGGAATATAAAAATGAGACTTATGATGAAATAGTAAGGAAATTGGTCTATATAGCTAAAAATATTAAAAAAAATCCTGAACTTAGTGAAAGAACAATAAAAGAAATTGAAGAAGCAAGAAAAAGAATAAAAGAAGGAAATTTTTACACTGAA
>QMLZ01000488.1 GCA_003646995.1 Deltaproteobacteria bacterium
GCCAATAGGGACATCAACATTGTTTGCACAAATGCGCTGCAATTCCAAAACTGCGTCGGGACCCTCCATTACAAATTTGCCCATGGAAGTAAGATCATACACCCCTACGTTATTTCGAACCGCCATATGCTCTTCAGCAGAATAGTTGAACCAATTTTGACGGCCCCAGCTGTATTCATACTGTGGTTTCACTCCCTCAGGCGCGAACCAATTGGCCCGTTCCCAGCCTGCTACCACGCCGAAGCACGCACCGCGGGCCTTTAAACGATCATGCAATGGGCTGCGTTTCACATTTCTAGCTGTCTCGGGTTGTCGAAAGGGCCAATGATGAGCGTAAAGCAAACCGAGAGATTCCTTAACCCTGTCATGGAGATACCGAAGATTATTCTGCCACCTTTCAAAACGTCTGACGTCTACAGCCCATAGATCTTCCTCCGGGTATCCTTGAACTATCCATTGCGCTAGGGCCCTTCCTGCACCACCGGCACTGGTAATTCCTACAGAATTCATACCAGCTGCCACAAAAAAGTTCTTCAAACCAGGAACCTCTCCCAGCATATACAAATTATCTGGTGTAAAACTCTCCGGAACCGTTGTTAACTTACCAAGTTCAGCTGTCTCAAAAGCAGGAATAAGTTCTATAGCCTTCTCCATCAATATCTCGAACTGCTCCCAGTCCTCCTCCAACTGGGTGTGAGCAAAGTTCTCGGGGATCCCTTTCAGTCCCCATGGTTTTGCAACCGGCTCAAATCCACCCAGCAGTAGCCCGCCCATCTCTTCCCTGACATAGATGTAGCCATCCATGTCGCGCACATATGGCATGTCTTTGTAAACTCCTTCTATGGGCTTGGTCGCCACATGCATGTGTTCGGCAGCCAACAAGGGAATGCTGACGCCAACCATTTTTCCAATCTCCCTTGCCCACATCCCTCCACAATTGACAACATATTCACACGAAATATCGCCTTGATCCGTACTAACTCCCGTAACAGCTCCATTTTTTATATGAATGCCGGTTACTTTTATCCCTTCAATAATATTCGCTCCCCCCATACGTGCCCCTTTTGCCAGGGCCTGCGCAGTATCCTCAGGATTGGTTATACCGTCGTTAGGTTGGTACCATGCACCCACAAGACAATCTGTCCGCATTACCGGGAACATCTTCTTGGCCTCATCAAGGCTGATTTCATACATCTCTATTCCAAAGGCTCGAGCCATCCCCATAGCTCGTCTGAATTCACTTTTTCGAGCCTCTGTTCTAGCCACACGGATTGACCCCGTCCGCTTGTAGCCAGTAGCTTGTCCGGTCTCCTCTTCCAATCGCGAATATAGCTCCGCACCATATGAAGCAAGCTTCGTCAGTTCCTTTGTTGACCACAATTGCCCAAGCAAGCCTGCGGCAGCCCAGGTGGTACCCGAAGCAATGGACTTGCGCTCAAGCAAAACTACGTCCTTCCAACCTATTTTACATAAGTGATACGCAACACTACAGCCAACAATCCCTCCGCCAATGATCACTACCTGGACATGCTTTGGCAACGACATTTTTCTTAACCTCCTTTTCTTAACCTCCAAAACTGGCAATTATTGTATCTTCAAAAAGCGATCCTCCCTTTTTTTGGCTATCTTTCTCAATACCCTTGGTATGTCTGCCAACAGACTTTCGGACAGCTCCGCTGCCTTAAGATAAAAGTCCTTGATTTTTCCTTCTATCTCCGCAGCCTTCTTTTTCACCCAGGAGCTATCCGCCTCCTGCGGAATCTCTGTGTCAAATTCATACTGTTCCGTGTCTAGACCCTCAAAGGAAAAATTGGACTCTATTGTGTCTGTTATGACACCATAGTATGTCCTCTTTATGTTTTTCTCAAACTTACGGTTCTCCTTGCTCCATTTTAACAACTCCTCCTTGAGCTCAGGAAACTTCTCCGCGCACCTTTCATAAAACCCCGCGGAGTCATCCTCCACCTTGCTAATAAACGTCATTACTGCCGCCATCGTATTTAACTTCATCAGAACCACCTTTGTATCACTATCTTGCTTTCAGTAAAAAACCTCACCACATCCCTTCCCTGACCATGCAACACACCAAAGAATGAATCCTTCATACCGCCAAACGGGAAAAATGCCATAGGCGCAACTATCCCAATATTGATCCCTACATTACCCGCTACTACATCGTGCTGAAATTGCCTAGCCCACTTACCATTGTTGGTAAATATAGCCGCCGAGTTACCATAGGGTATCTGGTGAATCATGTCTATGGCCTCATCCAGGTCACCTGCCCTCAACACGCTTGCCACAGGACCAAAAATCTCTTCCCTGGCTATCGTCATATCAAGGGTCACATTCTCAAACACAGAAGGGTTCAGGAAGCAGTCTTCCGGCACGTCACCCACCAGATTCAGCTTCCTCCCATCAAGGGTCAGTTTCGCCCCTTCCTCGATACCCTTCTCGATCATACCAATGATTCTCTGTTTTGATTCCACGTTCTGCACAGGCCCCATCTGCACCGACTCATCCAGCCCGTCACCGACCCGGATCGCCTTGGCCGCACTTACAAACTTGTCCACAACCTCCCTGTACCTCTTATCATCTCCCACTACCAGCAAGTTCGCCCCAGACAAACACCTCTGACCAGTGTTGCCAAAAAACGACGACATCAAACTCACCATCGCCTTGTCAATCTCTGCGTCAGGCATAATAACGATAAAATTCTTCGCCCCAGCCTGTGCTATTACCCTCTTGCCTGTTTCTCCACACTTCTTGTACACATGCCGCCCCAC
>QMLZ01000489.1 GCA_003646995.1 Deltaproteobacteria bacterium
CCGCCTAATGCATTCGCGTCGTGTTCTAGTAATCCGCATGATGGACTTGTTTGCTCCCTACAATTCTATTCATCGTCACATCCCAATATCTCGATTCCGAGCGAATTAGGATTTTATTCCTTTTCCAAATACAGAGCTTCATCGATCCAACAAATGGCCCTCCGAAGACTATCAGCAAGTGTTTGGTTTGCCATCGAATAATGTCGATTAAACCATTCCTTGAGAAGACCTCGAAGATATTCGTCATTTTGCTTCACTTGAGAGGGAGTTAGGCTGCGTATGGCTTGAAGACAGTATAAAAGATCCTTTTCAACAAGATCATGGCTTACCAAGGTTTGTTCCAAATCATGGATAAATTTTCTCTTCTTTTTTGAAGCCTCCGTACTACTTGTCGGCGGTTTAAGAAAAAGCGTTTGTTGCCCTTCTAACCGTTCGATCAATTTGGATTTAGCGCGCGACCGTGAAATTACCGCTTTCAACTCTTCAATCGCTCTCAGGTAGTCAATATTGGCTAAGACGATAAAGTAGTAAACAGGGAGAAATGCGGTACTTTCAAAACAAATCTGTTTAATGTATTCAATTGGTTCTTGAACTTTTTCTGAGTTCAGAAAAGCTAAAACGATATCACCAATCCGTATTCCTTTTACCTTTACAATCTTCTTACCCCTGCCCACACCTGGAAGTGAGGATATAGCCTCGACCTTACCGATCAGCCTCAGGGTGGGTTTCCCTTTTTCTTCCGAGAACTCACCTTCCTTAATAAAGGATAACTGGCTAAGTAATGATTCATCGATCAAGAATGAACCATTGGTTCCACTAACTTGACCCGATTTGAAATCAAATATTCCGACATCTCGGACACCTATTTCGGCGATTTGAGAGAGATGCCGCATCCACAACTGCTGCTCTTTTATCCTTTTTGTTTCCAGCATAGTACGAAGTTCCGAGTACTTGATCCTTTGTGAGCGTCCGCGATAACGATAATAAATATCGCCCTCCTTTAACACCTTATCAGCATCCTTCTTGCAAATCACAGGTTTATCCTTACACTCATACACATACAAGAGCCCGTAAATCTTTCCATTTAGCTCGTATTCGTGAATATCCCATTCGATTTCTGGAGAAAAATACTCATTGAACTGACCGCTTAGCTTTGCCGGATCAATATTCTCGAATTGCTGTAGGCTATTGCCGGACAACCCCAAGAGTTTGTGAGGGCTTCTTCCTATTCCGAATACGATATATCCACCTTTAGTATTTGCGAATGCAGCGCAGGTTTTGAGATATTTTGGAAGGCTTCTCCATCCGAATGACTCCTTAAATTCCAAGTTGCTACTCTCGCGGGAAATAATCCTATTAGGATCCTTCGATGAAATCTTGAAAATTTCATTTAGCTTTTCTTGGGAAAAAGGTGATCTTGTGCTGAGCTTCGGCTGTAATTCACCAGAGTAGTTTGTAGTACCATTACCACTCTCTTTGTTCTGCTTCCTAATAGACATTTACATGCACTCTCTACTTTACGCGCCTAGTGCTCTTACCTGCTGCTCCATCTCCTCCAGTAGCTCCTTCATGTGCGCCTCGCGCCATTGGGCGGTGAGGTCACCGGTAAAGGCGCGATGGAGGAGCACGTCGAATAGCTTCTGTATGCGACTTGCTACTTGTTTTCTTTTGCCATGTGAGGCCCGGAGCTCACGAGCTAAGCAAACAAATTGTTGTTGAGTTTGTCGATCGGGCTGCGGCAATCTAAGTGAAGCATACTCTTGGCCATTGATGTTTGGCTGAGCAGCTGTTCGCCGTTTGGATGCTACCCATAAGTGGTAATAAGGGGTGTGAGTGAAGGCAAAGACAACCCATGGATCAATAGACGTTGTGTCTAGTTTGAATCTTATCAGATAGCCTGCATATGCGCATAAGCCGTCTTCTGGTTGATATAGGTATGTCTTGCCAACCGTGGCTCCGCTTCGGGCGAATAGAAGATCGCCCTCAACGAGACGATAGGTTTCCCAATCGTCCAAGTCGAGAGTCTTAATATCAGCGTCAGTAAGATGTCCGTCGTCTGTAATGTCTGTAATTCTCACATAGCGAGGTGCCCCGGTTTTGTAATCAATCGCTTTTGCGTTAGCACCATATTGAGGACCTCCAATCGAAAGCTCTCGCAAAGTTTTGATAGGCCATCCCTTTGGATTCGTGGCGGGGTCGCCGAACATTTTGTAGAAGAGTGCGGGGAGGATGCGGGTGGCTTTGGCGTCGGCCTCGGCGCGCTTCTTGCGCAGCGCATCTGCCTGGTCGAGTATCTCCACAATACGGCGTTGTTCGGATGGAGGTGGAAGGGGAACAGCGACGCTCCCAAGCATCTTTTTGTTGATAGCCGCCTGATTAACCCAGCGCGTAACCATTCTACGAAAGCCGCCTGTCTTCCATGTCCAGTAAAGATAACGAGCTATATAACGTGGATCAGCAAACTTCTCGTTTACTCGGATGCGAGTCATGTGATTAGAAAAAAGGAACAGCCCATCATCGTTATCAAAGAAAGCCGTCTTGCCAACTAGATCTGCGCTATTTGTGTTGTTGAAAAGGATATCTCCAGGCCGAAGAGAGTAACGTTCGATCTCACGTGTGCTTACAGGGACGTTCTTGACAAGAGATAGGTCAAGGTGGCCCTCTGGTGAGATATTGTTAGTTCTAAGCTGTGGAAGGCTTTCACTGCCATCCTTTGGTTGACGGGCAAAACCGGGCTGAATATCAATAGCAATCTCTTTTAATGAA
>QMLZ01000490.1 GCA_003646995.1 Deltaproteobacteria bacterium
ACCTTCTGCCATGTCTCTCATTGCAAGTAGAAAATCACGATCATGTTTAACCTTTCTGGCTATCCTGGAGAAGATTTCTACATATGTATAAGAACATGAATTTTCGATTGTAGCGAGCACTAAAGCTGCGGACATAGTTTTGGTACCGCCGGTATAATCCACCGTTACTTCTTCCGGATGAACATTCCATTTTTCCAAGATGGGTGGAAGTTTTTCCCTGACCACCCGGTAACATTGTGACAAGTTTTCGGCCGATGGAGTAACGATCCAATCGTGGTGGAGGTATTTAAAATTAAGCAATGGAAGCACATCCTTCTGAATTGAATCCAGGCTTTTTTCTGACACAAAGAAACAGATATAATCTGGTTTCTGTTGATTGAGGCTTACGACAATAGGAGCCGGAGCTCCCCCTAAAGAAACAACAAGCGCCTTTCGAAAAGTATCCCGAGACATGGCAGCGTCACTATTTTGGTTGGCAATTTTAGACACAGACATTCCTTTCACAACTCAGAGTCCCCTCTCTCCTCTGAACTTATCCCTTATCCTCAATTTTCAGTATCTCATACCTGTTTCCAAGCTGGCTGACTGTAACTTTTGCACTTACAGACTTACGTTTTTTGAACAGTTTTTTATAAAAGGCCTCAGGAACCATCTTTTCCACTTTTTCTTTACCGGTAACGGTGGCTTTGGTAGCTTTTTCCGCCGATGTAGCGGTAAGAGTTTGATTCTGCGGCGTCCAGGTAAGGTATGCATTGTCCCAGACGATCTCTCTGGCACAAATCTTTTCCATCTGCCTGCCATATTGCGCTTTTTTGTGAGCTGTTTCGGAACTACGGAGTACTTTTTCCATATCGTCCGATAGGATGGAAAGGTTATCAGTGAGCATCACCCATCCGAATGGTTTTAAGCCCGCTTTTTCTACAGGTTTTCTGGTATCGGAAGCGAGCCACAGCGTCGTTGCCCTGCTGGCGTTTTGCCTTTGGCCCAGAATTTTTATTGATCGATGTCCTTCAATAGTGACACTCTCAGCACCACTATGTCTGCCAATTCTCAAGAGATAAAGACCATTACCAGTCTCTATTTCCGGTGCTTTTATTCCTATATTTTCCAGTTCCCTGTCTTCTCGCACTTTTTCATTACCATAAAAGTAGCGAAGGGCATCAAAAAGGGCTTTCCTGGTTATTGGATTCTTGATATTTGCACCCCTCTCAGGATGCTCCACAGTTATGGTTCCTTCAAACAGGCTACCTGGCTCAACAATTTCCAGTATCTGGTACGGCCCCCGCGCTCTTTTACCGGGGTCATCCTTCTTTTCGTTCACTGCATAAACTATTCTTGTCGTAACTTTTCCAACAGGTTTGAAATCAGACACCTTTATACACCTGAAAGGATCCGTGGCAAACTTGCCTCCGAGCAGGACTCGTTCAAGCTTTTTTGCAGCGTCTCTACCGCTCTGTCTCGGGACATTTCTTTGCCCGACAAGAAAATTCAGGTATGCTGTTCTGAGTGAGCCCTTGACGGAAGACCCCGGAATATATGGCTTTTCATCATTTGCCAGAAAAGCTGTTCTCTCGATTGCAAATCGATTCAATTCCTGAGACACCTTCCTCTCATCCCTGGCTGCCATTCCTAAGGTTTGATTATAATGCTCAATGAATCCGGGGCATAACCTGACTTTCCGTCCATTCAGTTTCACTCCCCTCATAAACTTGTATATCTTGAGCAGAGAAGAAACGCTCCCCTCACGACAAATCTCTGTCAACCTGGCTACTTCATTCTCAGGCAGCTGATACAAAAAATCGAAAGGAGAAAAAACATTTAATTCTAGATTTCTTTCATCTACACTGAAAGCAGTCGGTTCGTAAACCTCGTCACACCCGATATGAACGGGAGAAACTGTTTTTATTACGCATTTGAGAACCGTTTTCATTTTGTATTCTCCATATTGATCGGCAAATAAATGCTGTATCCCTGCACCACTGTCCTCGGTTCTACTTTAGATACTCCATTTACGGCTCTACCGATAAAAGGCGTGTCAAAAACCGATTTTTTAGCAGGGATGAACACAGCGGCTTCATCCGCCATAATGACGGGATTTTTGAAAGGATTATTGGCCCTGGCAAACAGGTTTCCATGCCTTCCAAACCTTATAAAGGGTGTAAAATAAAACTTCTTGAAATCATCCGTATCAGGAACACACGGAGATAACGTGTAACAGCCATCAGCATTACTTGTATCGAAGAAAGGGAGTTCAATATCTTCAACTACCCTGAACTTACCCTTGCCTGTTGAAGCATCTTTTCCAAATCCGAAACAACCAATCCTGTTAATCCCTTTTATCAAAGACCGAATATCGAGAACTGTATCATCTATCAACGCAAGAACCACGAGCTGAGAGCCTTCTGGATAATATCTGACTTCCAGGCTATAGGGAGCAAATGGGGGTGCACCGGTAGTTCCCGAAAGTCTGTTTATGGTATTATGAGGTTGCTGGCTTAGATATTCAAAACGTACTTCTTCCCCGGAAAGGGAGCGGCGATCGTCAGAACTACCCTGTTTCACCCTTTCCATTAGCTGGGTCTCCGTGAGAAATTCAAGGGATGAAAAATCAATGGGTACACCTTTGCACTCGCATACAAAATATCGCTTTTTCTTTTCTTCTTTCAATTTCAGGAATCTTTCGCACCTATTCCCGGGGAGTTTCAGGGAGTTCAATTTGACCGGAAACGCAGGTCGTCTGAGGGCAACCACAAGCGTTC
>QMLZ01000491.1 GCA_003646995.1 Deltaproteobacteria bacterium
AAACCGAGAATTTTTGATCGCCCGTTTCAGGGCCTCTGCTACCATGGGATAGTTATCCCCTACCGAGGTTATCCTGTTCACCCGAAGCCCAGCGGCAGTAAGCCTGCCAGCCGCATATCTTGCGTTCAGGTTGAGCGTGCGGCCTGAGGTAAGTTCGTCACCTATGGTTATAATTTCACCGTGCATCATTAATCCTAGTCTACTATGTAGGCACATACATTGGGTTTGCAACCAGAGGCATCCCTCTCCGCACCCCTGCCACTTAGCCCACAACTATTGTTGGGACCTATCATGCCATGAAGACCAATACCAATCTCACAATAACAAAGGCGAAAATACCGGCCAACAAGTCATCCAGGACTATCCCCAACCCCCCGCGTACCCGTTTTTCCACCTGCCTGATGGGAAACGGCTTTAATATATCAAAAACCCTAAAAAAAATGAATGCAAGGACCACGCTCAAAAGGGAGGCGGGAAGCGCAAAAACTGTCAACAGATAACCTGCCACTTCGTCGATTACAACTTCTTTAGGATCGTTTTGTTTTAGAAGGGAGGCACTCACAGAAGAGGTATAAACTGCCACAGCAATGAAGGCAACTACCACAAAAGATCTGTACACAATCGGAAGCGCTCCCGCGAAAAATCCTACTATGACCGCCGCGGCAGTGCCATATGTGCCTGGAGCCCCGGGCAAGAGCCCACAAAAAAACCACGTGGACAAAACCAAAGAGACCTTGTGTAGCGCCCTGGCCTTTGCAAATTCATTCCAAAACCTATTCTTTTGTTGAGGGCCTGTCATCATTCTTTTCCCAGAATATCTCTTCCCTTTGTTAGGACCCAAGCGTAGACATCTCTCAAGGGAATATTATGCTGCCTGGCTATTCTCCTGCACTCTTCGTATTCCGGGACCAACAGAACCTCATGGCCCCTTCTCACTTCTTTCACCTTTATCTTTCCCCACTGGCTGTCAATCATCCTTGATGTCCTAGCGTGGACCATCCTTTGTTCAAACCTGTAACGCACTCCTAATGTGGTTGTCTCCCCAAAGATGATTCCGGAAAACTTCTCTACCTCGTTGGGCCTCGCTATGACTTGCACCTGAACCCCGGGCCGATTCTTTTTCATCTGGGCTGGGAAAAAAGCAACGTCGAGAGCGCCACTTTCCAAAAGACATTCCATGACATATCCCAAAAACTCAGGGCTACTATCGTCAATAGTTGTTTCAAGCACCGCCACCATTTCCGTTTCCATGGCATCAGAAGAAACGGGCTCGCCGATTATCAGACGCAATAAATTGGGCCTATCTGGAATCTCCCTGGTTCCTGCACCGTACCCAATATTGCTTATTCTCATAGCTGGAAGTTGGCCGAACTGCATAACAAACTCAGTCAACAAGGCCGCCCCTGTAGGCGTAACCATCTCTGCCAGGACGTGGGAATCATACACTGGTACACCTCTCAGCAGCTCAACCGTTGCTGGTGATGGCAGAGGAATATTGCCATGCTGGGTCTTAACGAAACCAGAGCCCAAAGGCAGGGCCGAGGCATACACGTGCCCCACCTTCAAGGCTTCAAGTCCTGCTACAGCCCCCACGATGTCAACTATCGAGTCCACTGCCCCAACCTCATGGAAATGGACTTCATCAGGGGAACATCCGTGAACACTGGCTTCTGCCTTGGCGAGTCTCTGAAAAACCTTTATGGAGCGATTTCTTACACTGGGAGAAAGGGTGGAACCACGGATTATGTTTTCAACATCTAAAAGTCCTCTAGCTTTTTGCTGTTTTTTGCGCAACTCAACTGTTACCTTCGTGCCTGATATTCCATTCTTGAGAACCTTTCCAACTTCAATGCGGCACTCATCTTCTAGACCAAGGTGTGAAACCGTTTCAACCAACACCTCTGTAGGCATTCCCGCGTCAACCATTGAGCCCAGGATCATATCCCCACTTACCCCTGATACACAGTCAAAATAGGCTATCCTCATATGCCCCTCCTGCACAAAAAAGCCAAAGCAGCCCCCCATAGGCAAGGCTGCTTTGGTTATCGCTTCAATGGCCGTAAGGCGGTTATAAGGCCTCTGCAATGAGCTCAGAGATGTCCTTAATCTCGATCGCGTCTTCCTTGTTGGTGGTCTTGCGGCTGTCTTCAAGCATGGAAATGCAATAAGGGCAAGCAGTTGCAAGAATCCGTGCCCCCGTGTCACAGGCCTCATGGATTCTGAGGTCGGAAAATCTCCACTCGGGCTTTGTTTCCATCCATATCCTTGCTCCACCACCACCGCAGCAAAGGCTTTCCTTGCCTATGCGTTCCATCTCTACCAGGTTTCCGCCGGACACAGCTGAGAGCAATTCCCTCGGCTCGTCATAAATCTCACTGTGCCTGCCCAAATAGCAGGGATCATGATAGGTTACCTTTACATCCAGTGTCTTGCTCAGTTTGAATTTCCCTTCCTTGAGCAAATCTGCGAGGAGCTTGGTATAATGAATCACTTCAAATTCCCCGCCGAGCTCAGGGTATTCCTGGGTAAAGGTATAAAAACAATGGGGTGAAGTAGTAATAATCTTTTTCACTCCTTTTTCTTTGTAAAGTTGAATATTTTTTTGGGCAATATTCATGAAAAGTTCTTCATCTCCGATCTTGCGCGTGGACTCTGCACAGCAGTTCTCCTCCTCCCCGATAACCCCAAAACTGATTCCTGCCGCCTTGAGAACCTTTACAATTGAACGGGCTATGTTACGGCTTCTTTGGTCATAGGC
>QMLZ01000492.1 GCA_003646995.1 Deltaproteobacteria bacterium
AATATGGAGAATTCAGGGCTCAAGAGAAGTTTGACATTAGTTACTGTGTTCACTCTGATCACTGGAGCAATGGTCGGCATGGCTTGGGCAGTGCTCCCAAATATCCTTTTCGGGTATGCAGGGCCTGCACTGCTGCTTTCGGTGGTTATTGCAGCAGCTTTCTGCATGTTTATTGGCCTTTGCTATGCCGAGCTTTGCGCGGCCATGCCCTTTGCCGGTGGGGAGTATCACTATACGAAAGTGGCGATGGGCAAGTTTTTCAGCTTTATCACTGGGTGGTTCTTGGTTGTCGCATACAGTGCTATGATGCCGGGTGAGATAATCATCCTTTCCAAGGTTCTCGCCATGCTTATCACCAGCGTCCCTAAGTGGCTCATTGGCATTATTCTGGCCCTGATATTTGGTGGAATTAATCTTATAGGAATCAGAATATCAGCGGTGTTGCAACTTATTTTCTCCCTAGTCCTTTTTCTCGGCATGGCCATTTTCATATTCGGGGGATGGGGTAGCATTCACTGGGAAAATTTTACTCCATTTTTTGACGGCCATGTAGGTGGAATGCTCATGATGGTGCCCATAGGCATGCTGGCCTTTATGGGCTTTGACATTGTCCCCCAGGCTGCAGAGGAAGTCAAATCACCCATTAATAAAGTGGTCTACATGATCCCCCTTTCCATAATCTTTGTATGTTTCTTTTACGTGGGTGCCTTTTTTACAGCAGCCGCTAATATGCCTCCAGCACAGATCGCCCAAAGCAAAGCCGAGGTACCGCTTATAGAAGTGGCCAGGCTTTTCCTTGGAGATACTGGCGCTATGATAATCCTTATTGCAGGGATTATGGGGCTTATTACTACCATGAACGCCTTTGTTATAGGGGCCTCCCGATTGATGCTCGGAATGGCACGCGAGGGAGTCCTGCCGGAGTCCTTGGCGAAGGTCAGCCAAAAATACGGCACTCCCTACTGGGCCATAGGCCTTATCACATTCTTCGGAATACTAGGCGCGATTTTTCAGCAATTGTTTATGGTCTTTCAGATCGCCTCCTCCGCAATTCTAATAGCCTACATCTTGGTTATTATCTCTTTCATAATCTTGCGGAAGAAAAGGCCGGACATGGAACGCCCATACGTGGTACCGCTTTATCCTCTAACACCTATTATAGCGTTGTTCGGTTCCATAGCAGCATTCCTCTTTTCCCTCGTATCCTTTGAGAGCTGGATTCACTGGGTGATATTCGGGGCGGTCACCATTCTAGGATTGCTCTACTATGTCTCAAGGGTCAAAAATAGAGAGCTCAAGGAAACCATGACGAACCTATCTTGATATGACTACTAATCCTTGCCCTTTCATTGCCGTCTCTATTACCTCATGATGGCATGAGAAGAGGCTGGTTAAAATGATCCTCTCAGCGGCAACTGAGACCCTTGAGGTGCTAGCTCGGCCACGTTGTTTCAAGCCTGCCGAGCTGGCTGCCTCGGGGAAAACTAGGAGACCAGGGTGCTGCGGTCTAACATTATTCATGGCCTAAAATGTTATAGTCAACCAATATGGACCTGGAACTGAGGCTGTAGCGGAAATTGGGAATACCCTCCTCGTGGGGAAAAGGTGTGCGGGCTATTATTTCTTTTGGCAAGGGACTTTGTTCTTCAAAAATATGAAATGCAAAATGAAGCAAATTTAAGCGCTCAAAATAGCGTTTATCCAATAAGAACGCATAAAGATTTCTGGTAGTGAGGTCTTTGTCCCTGTCTTTCCTGGCGGACAAAAATAATTCCACAAACCGCGGTATTGGATGGATAAGGGCCTTAGTGAAAGGGACTGGATCGAGCTTTTTGAAAACCTTGTCAGGCTCGAATGATTTCCATTCCCCCATAAGCCTTTGCCATTCGATCCTTTTGAGCTCATCCTCCAGGCCCACCGCAACTTCCCCTTTTTAGTAACCACATATTCAAAAACTCATCCCTTACTGTTGCATATTCTCCACTTATTGCCTCAGCAAGACGGGCATTCCTGGGCGTCCTTACTTTCAGTCAGCCAGTATACTGCGGCCTGCTACCACCCTCATTATTTGGTTAGTACCTGTGTAAATTTGTATGAGCTTGGCGTCCCTCATCATTCTTTCCACAGGAAAATCTTTCATGTATCCATAACCTCCCATCACCTGCACGGCATCTGTTGTGACCTTCATCGCTGTATCCGAGGCAAAACACTTGGCTATAGCGCAAAATTTAGGGATTTCCTTGGCATTGGCCTTATCAAGGTGTCGCGCGGCCTGGTAAGTGAGAAGCCTTGCTGCCTCTGTTGCCGCTACCATGTCTGATATCATAAACTGGATGGCCTGAAGTTGAGCAATTGGGCGGCCAAACTGTATCCTCTGCTTTGCATATGCCACTACCTCGTCTATGGCACCCTGAGCAAGTCCAACAGCCTGCGAGGCCGCGAACATTCTGCTGCTATCAAGCACTTTCATCATGTTGGGAAACCCGTCGCCCTCTTGGCCAATGAGATTCTCTTCGGGGACCTCTAGATTCTCAAAGATTAGTTCCGAGTTGATGGACCCACGCATGCCCATTTTGTTCTCGTTTTTACCATAGCTTAATCCGGGCATGCCCTTTTCAACTGCAAATACACTCATACCCTTGGCCCTTTTTTCAGGATCCGTGTAAGCATACACACTCAATAGATCTGCTATGGCACCGTTGGTTATGAAACACTTCTGGCCGTTTATAACATATTTGTCTCCCTTTCTTACG
>QMLZ01000493.1 GCA_003646995.1 Deltaproteobacteria bacterium
ACTGTCAGAAACACTGACTACCGCCGCTCCACATGCCGTGCTGTCAGCCTTGAGCACATTTTGGCCACCCTGGGTAACCCTTTTATCTAAAGTAAATCCTTGGCCTGTAACAGCCCAATCATAGGGCGGAGAGCCGCCGGATACGGTCAGTGTCACTGAGGTTTCCCTCTTTATTTCCTGGGGATTTTGGGGGTCCCATTCCAGGGCTGAGCCCCAGTCATCGGGGTATGCAATAGCTTCAGGCCACACATCTGGAATGGCCTCCTCCTCCCCGTTAGGATTCCAATTGATATTGAACTCTGCAAGGCCAAGTCCAATATCAATGGGCTGCGCGATCATTGTACCTGCTAGCTCACCAACAGCAGGGCTTGCACCGAGTTGTGCAACTGCACCTCCAGCTGCGCCGCTGATTGAACCTGTAAGAAGGCCGATACCTGCCCCTTTCGCTGTTCCTAAAAGAATTTCCTTATTCGTGGCACCAGGATTGCGGAGGCGGGTGCCGACCATGCCAGCAGTTGCTCCACCTATTGCTCCAGCGACAGCATTTCCAATCATCGTAGCGACCATACCGCTGGCAGGAGGAAATGCAAATCCTATGGCGCCACCCACGATGCCCCCGGCAATTCCTCCTATGATCCCAGCCCATATGTTTCCAGATTTCAAGCCAGCCGCAAGGCCACCTAATGCACCACTTGTAGCCCCAATTATTATCCCTGCTAATCCAAATTGCCCAGTTGGGTCCACTATGTTCACAGGATCGTTAAAGGCGTAAGCATACAAGTTAATCCCTCCTCGCAGTCCAATAGGATCGGGTTCAATGAAGCGGCCGATGCCCGGGTGGTAGTGCCTAAAGTAGTTGTAATGTAGGCCTGTTTCATTGTCAAAGTACTGGCCTGGGAATCTCAAGTTATTAACAATGCTGGAGTGGCTGTTTACCTGGGCTTGTCCAAACGGCAAGTACTGTGCCTGCCAAAGGACAGCGCCATCAGGATCCGTGATCAGGACCGGGGCTCCGACCTGGTTTTTCACATAATAGTACAGATGGTCTACACCAGCATCAGACCTGGCGAGCACTGTCTTTCCAGTATAAAAGTACTCAGAGGTTATGGATCCATCTCCCTTTGCCTCTGCAATTAGGTTGCCATTAAGGTCATAAATAAAGATAATCTTGCCTTTTTCAGATTGTTTTGTGGCCTTTTGACCTAAGGCATTATACGTGTACTGCGCTATGGTTCTGTCCCCATTGTCGGCTTTGACCAAGCGGTTATTAAAGTCGTAAGTGAATGTCAAGTTACCAGCGCTGACAACGTTTCCGTTTTCATCATAAGAAAAGTCAGTGGGATTTGGGCCGGTGATTTCTACAAGCCTGCTTGATCCAGGTTGATAACTGTAGTTTTCTATCTCACCGTTTAATTCTCTGGACAGCCTGTTCCCAGTCTTGTCGTAGGCATAATTAATGGTTCCATACGGACCTGATGCTGAGACCAGGCGGTTCAGTGCGTCGTATGCATAGCTCTGATTCATTTGTGGCAAGTTGGTTACAATAAGTTGCTCCAGCAGTCCGTTGGGAGTGTAATGATAAAGCCTTTCGGTTTGCTGGCCAGGGTTGGATGCAGTCAACCTGTATTGTTCGTCATAGCCACTTTCAACCAGGTTTCCAGCAAAGGTTTCTATCTTGTCTGCAGGCCCAAACGGAAGGTGGTGAACCATGTGCATCAGAAGGGTTTCTTGGTCGCCATTTTTTACCATGATGCTATCAAGTCTTCCGCAGTTGTCATATTCATATAGCAACTTCTTGCCTGTGGGGTAAGTTATAGAGGATAGGCGACCCTGCGCAGTGTAAGAGCGCTTCAAGTCAAAACTTACTCCATCAATTATCGAGGTCTTACCTATTATCCTTCCCCTAAAATCATAACTGAACCTTGTACTGCCTGTTGGATCGATTACTTCACAGAGCCGCCCCTTTGCGTTAGGTCCCTCGTCGTAAACGAATCTGTAGTCGTAATTTGGATCTGGGAAATGGACTGCTACCAGACGGTCCAGCTGGTCATATTCGTACTGGGTGAGATTACCCTTTGCGTCTTTCTTGCTCGTAACATTTCCCGCCGCATCATAAGTCCAGATCGTGATGCCGGTGTCAGGCGACGACCTGTAAACGGGTCTTCCTAAGTCATCATACAGGTAGGCTGTGTTGCGGCCCTCGGCATCTGTGACAGAAACGAGATTCCCATGAAGATCATAACCAAAGCGGGTCTGGGCGTCCCCGGGCCTGACAATGGCAGTTGTGCGCCCAAGCACGTCATATTCAAACTGGGTTGTGTTGCCCGAGCGATCCTGCACCTTTATTCTTCGGCCGGCCTCGTCGTACGCAAATTCAACGTAGGTTCCATCAGGAAACCGAATTTGATGGAGTAATCCCGGCGGTTCAGAGCCCTGGTAATCATATGCCTGTGAGAAGGTCTGGTGGCCACCAGGGTCCTGGTAGCTCATTTGAGTGATGTTCCCCTGGCTATTATAGGAGTAAAGGATAGAGTTGCTCTGCGCGTCCGTGATCTTGAAAAGCCGCCCGCAATCAGGATCGTACTCTAGGGTCCTGATGACGCTGTCCGCATCCAGGGCTGTTGCAAGAAGGCCGGCCTTGTCATAGGTAAACTCCACCCCGCTTCCATCCGCCTCATATGTGAGCCCTACAAGCCTACCTCTGGGGTCGTACTGAAAAAGCCTGGAGACACCATTGATATCAGTGACCCG
>QMLZ01000494.1 GCA_003646995.1 Deltaproteobacteria bacterium
AACCTGGGCACACGGCCCGGCCCCTCGGAGTTATTTTCTCTCAAGTGGAAGGACGTGGACTGGGAAAAAGGCCAGGTATGGATCTATGGCAGGAAGACCAAACAGTGGCGTGCGGTCCCCATTGGGGACCATTTCCTGGTGAGGCTGCGTGAAATGAAAGACAAGGCGAAGACCGAATTCATCATCGAGTACCAGGGAAAACCCATAAAAAAATTGCGCCGCTCCCTGGAAAGCGCCTGCCGCCGGGCGGGCATCCCCTATCGGGTGCGCATGTACGATGTCCGTCACCTTTTTGCCAGTGTTATGCTTGCCGGCGGGGCGGATCTTGCCGCTGTAGCAGCCATTATGGGCCACAGCATCGACACCCTCCAGCGCAATTATTACGAGCTTCTCAAGGGCGAAAAAAAGAGGGCGATACAGTTATTGCCCCTTCTGAGTGGTCCCCAAAAAGGTCCCCAAAACGCCAAAAGGGGCCAGGCTATATAACCTAACCCCTTGATTTTACTGGTCGGGACGCGGGGATTTGAACCCCGGACCACCTGAACCCCATTCAGGTGCGCTTCCAGGCTGCGCTACGTCCCGACAACACAATCTCTTCAGGCACCTAGCACACAAGCCATTGGCTCAAACAAAGAGCCACAACTCATGGCCCATCTATCACTAGGTAAATTTAATTTACTATAGCATGCCCCTTTGTTGTCAAGCAATAAATGCGGTCATTCCTTTTGACAAATTACTTGAAACCCGCACTTTCAATGACTAATATGTGCCCATTTAAATCCTCTGGTGAACCAAGATGACAGAGCAACAGAATACAGGAAAACCGGACCACGCCATCATATTGGAAGCCGACAAGGGGCTAGCCAGCCAAATTGAAGAATACCTCAAGAACCAAGGCTATGCGGTTTTCGCCCCTTTGAGTTCAGAGGCGGCACTGGATCTTCTCAAGGGCCAAAGGATCCAACTGGCCTTTCTGGGAAATCCCCCAGAAGGGGGGTCATGCTTTGACCTGATCAAAGACTTTGTCATGACCTCACCCATGACTTACGTTATTTTGGTGACAGACGCCCCTGAAAAGGAAATTCACGATAAAGCCGAAGGATACGGTATTCTGGGCCATGTGCCTCGGGCCTTCTCACCCGTGGAAATCCAAAAACTCATCGCCAAATACCAAGAGATTAACCAGGCATTACGTGGCTGAAGCCAGGTAGAGCAACCTGAGATTATATTTTTATCTTCCCTTGTACCCCAGTCTGGAAAAGGCATGATTCGTTTTCACCATGACCAGAGTGGACTGTATTAGCAATCGCAACATCAGGATAATAGTCGCTTACGTGCAAAACAGGGTTGGTCAGAGCGAGGCCCTGTTCGAAGGCCTTCCATACCCTACGGAGGAATACAATTGCGCTTCAGATTTTTTTCTGAATGAAGACGAATGGACCACCTATGAAAACTTTGAAAAAATATTTCGTCGAGCAAGGGAATTAGTGGGCGAACCTTACTTCTTCTTCAACTGTGGTGCATCGTGCAGCTTCACTGGCGCCTGGGGACGACTGACCTATTTTGCCAGAGTATTCAGATCTCCCAAGGATGGCTTCCACCGTCTTCCCTTCTTCAACAAAACCTTTAACGACACCAAAGAAATCAGAATTGTTCGCCCAACATTCTATGACAAAAGCTCAAAAAACCTGCGCTTGGTCTTGCAAGTCAGGTTTCATGACGACTTTGACCCGAACCGGGATTACATTGGTGATCCATACCTCAGGGGTATCATATCGTCCATACCAAGCCTGTGGGGGTTGCCTCCTGCTGCTGTAAAAGAGCCTCTCAACCCCTACGATCCAGTCAAGCTTTTCACCGAAGAACCAGAGTTGGCACCATATGGCCTTTCACCCACCATTGAGGGAAACCAGCTTATTGTAAGGGATCCTATCTCCGGCAACAAGGTCGTCGCAGGCAAAAAAATAATCCTGGTTCCAGAACGGATAAACGGCCAAGGTGTATACTTGGGCAAATACTCCGAACTTCCAACTCCTTCATCTCAGGTGGGGCCTGACGAGAAGACCGCCATTCTCATAACCAAAACCATCACTACCACCTCTAGGATTCTCCTGAAGCAAGGCGAAATATTCATGGCCCCTTATTCAATACTTGACGTCACATTTCGTCCCTTTCCTTTCCTAAGAAGGCTGCTCCAAGCCCTAAGACCCCACGGCCGTAGCAATGAGACAGACTTTTTATTAACAGATACGATAGAACGGCTTCGGGAAAACGTTGAAGCTAAGCGCGCCGCCTATGCAGCCCTTGAGCGGACCAATGCGGAGCTAAAGGAGGCCAAGAAAGAACTGGCCAGGTATGCCGCAGAATTGGAAAGGCGTGTTGCGGAGCGTACCGCACAGCTGGTTGAGGCCCGGGCGCAATTGCTCGAATTGAATTCCTCGCTTCAACAAAAGGTTGAGGCCCAGCTGTTGGAACTCGAACGGCATAGGGAGCTAAGGCGCTACCTGCCCCCTAAAATAGCTGAGAGAATTCTCAAAGACGGCACTGAGTTTGGCAGAAATCTACAAAGAAAATTCATGACTATAGTTTTTTCCGATATCCGCAACTTCTCCTCCATCACCGACAGCCTTGAGCCAGAAGAAATCGTTCAACTATTGAACGAATATCATTCTGAAATGATAGAAATTGTCCATAGTTACGGTGGAACACTTAACAAGATCATGGGCGACGGCCTTGTCATATTTTTC
>QMLZ01000495.1 GCA_003646995.1 Deltaproteobacteria bacterium
AATTTTGAGCCTGCCCGCAACGCTCTCGCCCTGGCCGCCTCGCTCTGCTCGGCAGGCGGGCTGGCTTGCGAGGCAGGCGGGCACTTTAGTTCACTTTAGGCACTTTCATATAAAAGTCTTATAATTTGATTATAACAGGAAAGGAGAGGGTAAAAATGGATTTTCATTTGAGTGAACAACAAAAAGCGATGGTTGAAACAATGTCCGCGTTTGCCAGAAAGGAATTATTCTCGGAGTCTGCAAATATCGACAAAAGTGGTGAGTTCCCGCGCGATCTGTTCAGGAAAATGGCTGATTTGGGACTGACATCTGTTAATATCCCAGAAAAGTATGGAGGTCTTGGCCTTGATTATTTGACGATAGGAATGATTTTTGAGGAGATTGCCAAGGGCGATATGTGTTGTGCTACCATTTTGTCAATTCAGATCCTTATGAATGAAGTTATCAAAATAGCTGCCAGCGAGGAAATGAAAACAGAGTGGTTCCCCAAGATTGTCAAAGGCGAAAAAATTACGGCTGGCGGTATAACCGAGCCTGGGGCAGGTACCGATGCTGCAGCTATGGTTACAAAAGCCGAAAAGGATGGCGACAGCTATCGGATAAATGGTGAAAAGTCGGGCATGAGCCTTGCCTCGGTTGCAGATGCCATGATCATATTTGCGGTAACCGACCCTTCAGCTGGGGCCAGGGGGGTTAGCGCTTTCATGGTGCCGACTGATTTGAACGGAATAACGATACAAACCTATGAGGACTCCGGCATCAAGGGTGTGAGGAGAGGCTCAGCCTTTTTTGATGATGTCAGTATTCCATCTAGAAACTTGATAGGGGCTGAGGGTGATGGCTTCAGAAAAATCATGGTTGGCTTTGATTTTACACGGGTTATTCTTGGTCTCATGGCTCTCGGGTCAGCACAGATATCAATTGAGGAAACCATCGGATATTTAAAAGAAAGGCATGCGTTTGGCAAACCTCTTGCGAAGTTTGAAGGCGTGTCGTTTCCTGTTGCAGAGCACATAACTAAATTACAAGCAGCGAGGTTGCTTTCATATCACGCTCTATGGTTAAGGGACCAAGGCCTTCCGCATACTAGCCAAGCTGCCATGGCAAAAGTGATGGCTCCAAGCGTTGCGGTTGCTGCTATTCATGATTGCGTGTTATTACACGGGCATTATGGGTATACAAATGAATTCCCTTTCGAGCAGCGATTGAGAGACGTCATGGGCATGGAGATTGCGGATGGAACCACGCAAGTATGTAAAATAGTAATTGGCCGTGAGGTGTTCGGGAGGGAGTTTTTGCCTTATTAATAAAGTTATGAGTATTTGGACATTGCAAACGGGAAAACCAGGATAAATTGCTGACTTATTCTCTTTGTGTGGGAGCAGTTGATGCTGTATACAATAACGCCCTATTATAATTTTATTATCGCGTCAGAATATATCTTTTAGAATAGAGGAATTGGTCTGATGATGAAGGTGTTAGGTGGTATAAGGATACTGGACTTTAGCAGATATGCCTCGGGGCCAGTTGCCACTATGATGCTCGCTGATATGGGGGCTGAAGTTATTCGGGTTGAGAAACCGGGCGGTGAAGATGACCGAACATTACCTCCGCTTTCCCCAAGTGGCACTGGTTTGCTTTTCATGAATTGTTCACGGCATAAGAAATGTATTACACTAAATTTGAGGCACGAAGAGGCACAAGGGATACTGGAAGGTCTTGTGAAGAAGGCAGATGTGGTGGTTCACAATTTCCTGCCAGGGACAGAGCAGTGGAAGGTACTTGAGTATGAGCGGCTTAACGACATAAATCCGAAGATTATTTTGGCAGCGGTTTCGGGGTTTGGCCAGGATGGGCCCTACTCTAAACGACCAGGCTTTGACTCAGTGGCACAGGCAATGTGTGGGAGCATGAGTGTAAGCGGTTTTCCGGGGAATCCACCAACCCGGGCACAGTCTCCATGGGTCGATGTCCTTACCGCATCCCATTGCACCATTGGGATAATGCTGGCCTTATATGAACGTGTTAAGACTGGTCGGGGACAGATGGTTGATGTATCGCTTTTGGACAGTGCTGTGTTCGCCTCTGCAATCAGGAGCCTTATGACTGATTTTCAACTAAATGGAGCGAAGTCCGAGCAGATAGGCAATAATTCCCATTATATTGCTCCCGGAAATCTCTTTAGAGCTAAAGACGGCTGGGTAATGATCACTGCCGCCGTTGAACCATTGTGGAGGAGGATGGTAAAAGAGATGGGCAAATCAGATTTGCTTGATGATCAGCGGTTTGAAGATGGTCCAAAGCGATTTGAAAACCGTGATGCGCTCAATTTAATTATTGGACAATGGACTGGCGAAAGGACAGTTGATGAAATATTGGTCGTAATGGAGCGGGCTCATGTCCCTGCTGGTCCGGTATACACTGCTGATCAGGTCATAAATGATCCCCAGGTTAAATACAGAAAAATGCTTGTAGACATCAATTATTCCGATGGCAATGTACTGCTGAGTGGACTGCCGATTAGGCTTTCAAAGACGCCTGGCAAGGCAGAGGGACCAATTGCTGAAGCTGGGGAACATAATGAGGGAATCTATCGTGGCTTATTAGGCCTTGAACAGAGAGAAATCTCTCGGCTTAAGGATCGTGGCATTATTTGAATTAGGGTTATTTTGGTAGAAGATTTGCTAGTAAAGACATTTGGTTGCAAATAGAATATGCCGATGCCATTAAAGGGTTCGA
>QMLZ01000496.1 GCA_003646995.1 Deltaproteobacteria bacterium
ACCTATATTCAAGAAACGGTTTCGAAGAAAGAGAGTATTGAAAACGGTATAAGCGCCATGAAATATATTCACATAACTCTATCTCTTGGGCCCGAACAATACCGGCTCTTCGTCCTTTTTCTTATAGAAGTTGTCTATGAATGATTTTGGCATGGGGGTCTGTGTTCTAACAAGTTCCCTTGGAATCTTGATGATGGTTCCCTTGCGCATTCTCTTGGGGTTCAGGCCGGGATTCGCCTCAACAATAGCCTTCCAGTTACTAAATTTTCCGGTATACCATTTGGAAATAAGCGACAGCGTTTCCCCTTGCCATCTTACCACATGTTCAATGTAGTCAGGCTCGGGAGGCGGGGGCGGAGATGTCTCAACCTTTTGTTGTTGGCTTGGCTGGGGCTTTTCCACCTCCACAGGTGGCGGAGGAGGGGGCGTAGGCTTGGGTGGTGGAGTTTCGACTTGTTGTTGAACCGGTGAAGGCTGAGGCTCCTTCTTTTCCATTGTAACGCATCCGGAAATTGTCCAGATAATCGCCACCCCAATAATTAGGACCAACATGGGAAGCTGCTTGCCCTTATGCATATCCACCCCCCTATTTCCCTGATAATTTTTTGAGATACTTCTTCGCCAGCTTATTTTTCGGATTTACAATCACCGCACGTTTTAGATTCTCTATGCACTCATCCTTCTTACCCAGTCTCTTTTGGACCATAGCAAGGTTGAAAAGAGCCTCGTCGAGGTATGGCGGTGCCAAGTCCACTACATGTTTGTAAGCCTCTTCCGCTTTGTCGTATTTCTTGGTCACTGCGTAAATGTATCCAAGGTTAAAGTACGCGTCTGCATACTGAGGATCAAGCTGTATCACCTTTTCATATCTCTTAATTGCCTTTGGATACTGCTTGGCTTCCACATATAGCAAACCCAAGTGAAAATTGGCCTCTATACTTTCTGGATTTAACTCCGTGGCCTTGGCAAGGAGCCTTATGGCCTTTTTGGGTTGTTTATCCTCCAGCTTCAAGCCAAGTCCCTCAAGCGCTTGCGCATACGGTGCAGTAACGTTTTCTTTTAGCTCAGGGGCCTCTTTCAATATGGACTCAAATGCCCTTACGGCCTCTTGATAGCGTTCCTCTTCTAAAGCTTTAAGCCCCTCATCAATCCTTGGCTTCATCTCCTTGGCTTTTTGGGATAAAGGTGTCTCTATTTGACCTGCCGTCTCAGCTTCGGTTGGCGCTTTTTCTGTGGTAGTTGCCGATACCGCCTCCCTTTCCACGGGCTGTGCACCGCCTTGTTCCTCAGCGGAAGGTGCCTCCTGTGACGCCCCAACTTCTGTCTGAGGCTTTTCCTCAGCTGTCTGCGCCGTTTGAAGAGTATTTCCCCTAGAGCTATCCGTCTGCCGACCCCTTGGCCAAAACACCAGCACCAAGGCCACAATGATTATTAAGGCAATCCCCCCGGCCAACACCGCTTTTTTCTTCAGTAGCTCAAGTGGTCCTCCAGCCTTCTTCAGTTGATCTACGGACGGGCCCAGCGCCCCGCCTTGGGCAACCTCATCCTCAAGCCCCTCCTCCTCTTGCTCCTCCTTAAGTAATTCCTCCCCGAAAAGGTTATCCATGTACTCGGCCAGGGCTTTCCCTTCGGCCCCACAGCCGATCTCTTTCCCGTATTCTTCAAGGTCCACCAGCATTTGTCCGGGTGTCTGGTAACGGTCAGAAGGGTCTGGGGCAATTGACCTTCCCAAAATATCTTGTAAGGATGGGGAAAGGTCTTCAGGGATCATTTCCCGTGGGTCCCACTGGTCTGAGCCAATTCGGCTAACAAGCTCGGGGGGAGAACAGTTCGACAAAGAACGCCCCGTCACCAGTTCACAGAGCAATACGCCTAGACAAAACACGTCGGCGGTTTCATCTAGCGGAGCACCTTTCACCACTTCAGGAGCCAAATATGGAAGGGTCTTTTCAAAGGTCCCCTGTTTATCCTCCACTGCTTCAAAGAGAATCCTAGATATGCAAAAATCAGTGAGTTTGATTTCCCCATTCTTACTGATCATCACATTTTGAGGCCTTATCCCGCCGTGTATGATTTTGCCAGTAGCGGCCTCATTATCTTTGAAGTTATAGGCAAAATCCAGGGCACTGCATACCTGGGTGACAATGAACAAGGCCTCCTCAATACCCAACGCCTGCCCCTTGCCTCTCAGTGCCTTCATGAGGTGGTCTAAATCCTTTCCCACCACAAAATCCATTGCAATATAAGGCGTGCCTTCTGCTGTACCAAAATCATAAACCCGCACGATATTTTCGTGTTGCAAATGAACGAGGGAAGACGCCGATTCCCTGAATATATCAATCACGGCCCTTTCAGTGCTCAGGTGAGGATGCACGCGCTTTATGGCCAGGAATTTTTCTAGTCCCTTCACCCCCAGGACCTTGGCCTTCCAAAGCTGGCCTATTCTTCCCATCCCGATTTGTCTTAACAAAAGGTATTTACCAAACTCTACTGTTTCCACTGTTCACCAACCCTTGACCTTTTTCGTCGTTCCTGACCTTTCCCTTCTAGTGTCTGTTTACTCGTCTCTCACCACGGTATCTCGAGGGAAATACTATTATCTTCTCCCCTCAATACGTTCCTCGGCAAATCCAACTTCACCCCAACTATATACTTCTCTTCTTTTGGAGAGGGGGTCACACTAACTGTTATCTTTTCTGTCATATCGTATCCTCTTTTTTGCCAGGCCAAAATAAGT
>QMLZ01000497.1 GCA_003646995.1 Deltaproteobacteria bacterium
ATAATTACAAAATTATAAAAAATAAGAAATTTTCCTCTTATTTTTAGCATGACAAGGTTAACCTAAACGTAATTAGTCCGTTTTTTAGAGGGGCTAATTATTTTATATTTTATTTATTACAAATTTCAAGAAAAAAATACAAAAATTTTCAATAAATTTTAACAATTATGCCAAAATGTTAAAAATTGAAAATGTTTCTTACAAATATGGTTCTCATAGAGCACTTTATAGGGTATCACTTTATATAAAGAAGGGAGAGGTTGTAACCTTAATTGGCCCTAATGGTGCTGGCAAAACTACACTTTTACATCTTATCTCTGGTATTATAGAGCCAAAAAAAGGGAAGATCTTTTTTGAAGGTGAAGATATTACAGGGATGAGTATATCAAAAATTGTGAAAAAAGGTATTATACAGGTACCAGAGGGAAGGAGAATTTTCCCTGATCAAACAGTATTAGATAATCTTATTTTAGGAGGATATATCAGAAGAAAAGAGAAGAAAAAGATTTTTAGAGATTTAGAGACGATGTATGAACTTTTTCCGATTCTCAAAGAGAGAAAAAATCAAAAGGCAGGCAGCCTTTCAGGCGGGGAACAACAGATGTTATCTATTGCAAGAGCTTTGCTTGCAAAGCCTAAACTCCTTATGCTGGACGAACCTTCCATGGGCCTTGCTCAAAATATGATCTATTCTATTTACGAGAAATTAAAAGAATTAAATAGGCAAGGGCTTACGATTTTTTTGGTGGAACAAAATTTAAAACTTTCCCTTTCTATTGCTCATCGTGGATATCTTATAAAAAATGGCTGGATAGTAACTGAAGGAGAAGCTAATAAATTAATAGATGATGAGGTTGTTAAAGCCCAATACCTTGGTCATTTATGAGGAACTTTTTATTTTAGCAATCGTATCTTTTATTTCGTTAAACCTTTCATTAAATCCATCTGCTCTTGCACTATATATAAAAACAAACAATTCCTTTTTAGTAAATAAAAAGAAAACAAAAGATTTCATTTTTCTCTTTAATTTTCTTCCTATCTGTTTTTTATATAAAACCATACAAGCTTTGCTTTTATATATCGATGGTTTTATATCTATATCATATAAGGATGCTTTTGCATCTCTTTTTCCCAAGATGTAAATAGCAAGCTTTTTAAAATCTACATTATTTATATCATATATAATTTTCCCTTTTATCTTTATTTTTTTATTTTTTATTTTATAAATAAAATAAGTAAATGTAGCTTTATTTTCTCCATTCATAATAGGTGCATAGATCTGATATCCTTCATCTGATAAAATCCTTTTTTTATATGAACTCCAGCCTTTGGGAACATAAATATAAAGTCCATTTTCTCCTAAAAAAAGTTTTCCATTTGATTCTTTTTTTGTTGGCACAAGTTCAACACCTTTGCCAGGCACCTTTTTAGGTTCTAATGATATTCTATAATCTTTATTGTTTTTTTCTGTAATAAAAAATTTCCTTTTTATAGGATAAAAATTTTTTATTTTTTTAAGATCTATCTGCCAGGGTAAGAAAAGATAGATTAAAGTAGTAGCCACGAAAAAGAGAACCAAATAAAAGACGACCATTAAATAGAATGGGCCAATTCCACCTTCAAAGAGGTTTTTTACCTTTTTTTTCGAAAGATAGTAGAAAAAATATAACATAAAAGAGAAAATAAGGATATTAGTTCCAAAAATATAAAACCATTTTAGCTCTTCTGTTTTTACTCCCATGAACAATGATGCAAAAGAGGCTAAAAGAGAAAATGAGGCAGTTAAGATAAAGCCAAATTGGAAGAAAATCCTTGCCCATTCTTTAAATTTCCATAAAAAAATAGATGCAATAACCGCTGGCAGATTAAGAGTAATAAAAGAAAGGATAAAAAAGATGATAGATATTATCTTCACACCTCTGTTTTTAATTCTCATCCTTAAAAGAGGGGGGAGAGGAGGTGCATAATATCTTTTTCTCCAATCTTCTTGTAATTTGAAAGAAGACTTTTTTTTGTTGTCGGAACTTTTCTTTTCTTTTTTTATTGGGCGAAAACCATGATCTGCTATTTCTATATTTACAACACCTCCTACTTCTTCAATTAACTCTTTTATTTTTTTGGCTTTATTCAACGAAAAAGATCTCCCGAGGGAGATAGGAAGATAAGAGATAAGCCATTTAGCTTCTTCGTTTTTCCATTTAAAAAGGGAGGAAAGTCTTTTTACTACCTTTTTTTCATCTCTTTTTTCTTTTATACCATATAATATAATCCTATATTCCTTCTCTTTTTTCATAGATAGATAAGATAAATTAAATAATTATTTTACGCTAAAAAAATGGGTTAATTACTTAATTTTATTATCATTTTTGCCAAAAAATTGTTTTTGAGTTAACGATTTTAAGCTTTCACAGTTATTACAAAAGGGGAGAGGATTTGCCTCTCCCGAAATGAATCCATCCACCCCGTTTCTATGGATTGATAAGAGAGGATGGAGAAAGGGTTCATAAGGGAAAAAGCAATATCCCCCTAATGTTTTTATTGGCTAATTCCTAATTCCTTCTTTTTCGTATCCGTTGGTATTCCATTTTCGTCCCAGCCCCTTAATCTATAATATTCAGGGAGCATCTTTGAAATATCTGTGACCTCTCCTTTTGAAGGACCTGTTTGTATTGACTCTTTTAACATCCTTTCAGGTAATGTATCATCATCTTTTGTATATCCAACCTCTA
>QMLZ01000498.1 GCA_003646995.1 Deltaproteobacteria bacterium
CTCTTTGAACCCCAGGCTCTTGGCCGTCCTGATTTTTGCCGTTACATATGATACCGAAGCAGGGTTCTCTCCCACCAAAATGGTCACCAGGCCAGGCACCACCCCGTGTTCAGCCTTGATCTTTTCCACTTCTTCGCGAATTTCTGCCAAGATCTCTTCGCGTATTTCTGTTCCCTTAATCAGTTTCGCTGTCATTTTTTGAATCTCCTTTCTTGAAATGATTCACACCTTGTTTTCCCTTAAAGACAAGGTGCCTAATTTTTTAGTAAATTACCTGAAACCATGCATTCGCGTCCATACCACAACCGGAAAAGAATATCAAATCATTTTTGGTTCTGCGCGTATTCAACCGAACCTAAGAGCAAATCTTCCGTAAACTTTCCACAGTCTTATTTTCCAATTCCTCCGTCTCACTTGTGCTACTGGGCCATATGCACCAATAATGGTGCCAAAGGTGCTTCACATAGAGCAGCTTGTTTAATCAACACAAAAGCCATCAGCCTCATGTGCAAACCGTCTCTATGGTACCCAAGCGCCATTTCAGACCCCACCTACATTCCGACCTCTTGGGTTCTCTACTGGCCCACATATTGCTTTTCTGCAATCACATGAACACAAATTACACGTCACTCAAAGATCGCAGAAAAGAGCCCCGGCGCAAAGTTACACTTGAAGTTCTCTTTGCCTTGAAAAGGGGCTTATATAACCTCACGAACTGGACAGAAGGCAAGATAGCAGATGCAAGCCCTGGAGGAATCAGGATCACTGCCTCTACTCTGCCCGGGACAAACAGGGCCATTGAGATATTTTGTGTCCTGCCAAGGAACGAGGAAACCCTTCCATCTAACCACCCCAATAATCACCTCTACTATAGGATAACCGGACGGGTCGTATGGGTATGCGAGAAAAGGGGGGAGATGGGAGTAATGCTCACTTAATACCATATTTCCTCATTCGATACCGCAACGTATTTCGTGTAATACCAAGGAGCCTAGCAGCCCTGACCTGGTTTCCACCCGTCTTGGTGAGGGCCTCAACTATTAGTCTTTTTTCATGCTCCACTATGTCCAAATCTGAGGCTCGAGGCTTCGGCTCCTCCCCTACTTTGCCAGATATCTCCTTAAAAACCTCCTGGCCCCTGAGTCTTTGGCCCCTGCACTTTAAGACTAACCTTTCAATGGTATTTCTCAGCTCTCTCACATTGCCCGGCCATTGATAGTCAACAAGAACTTCTATCGCCTCAGGTTCGATCGCCAAGGGCGTTCGACCAAAGCTCTGGCAAAAGTGCTCCAAAAAATACTCCACAAGCAGGGGGATATCCTCTTTCCTTTCTCGCAAAGGAGGGATATGGATATGAAAGGTATTCAGTCGATAGTGGAGATCCTGGCGAAAGCGCCCTTCCGCAATCATCTTGGGCAGGTCTTGGTTCGTCGCACAAATAATCTTCACATCGCACTCTATCGGCTTGGTACCCCCTACAGGTGTAACGGTCTTCTCTTCAACCGCATTCAACAGCTTTGGCTGCAAAGAAAGGGGCAGATCCCCGATCTCATCGAGGAAAAGTACACCTCCATCAGCCTCAACAAACCTTCCCTTTCTATCATCTACCGCGCCGGTAAAGGCACCCTTCTTGTGGCCGAATAATTCACTTTCCATCAAGTCCTTCGGTATAGCGGCGCAATTTACTTTTATAAAAGGCTTTTCTTGCCTATTTCCCACTCTATGTATTCCTCTTGCGACAAGCTCCTTTCCAGTCCCACTTTCCCCAGTAATCAAAACAGAAGTGTCTGTATTCGCCACAATGTTCATATCTTCCAGAACCTGGCGAATGGCTGCCGAAATGCCCACAATCTTAAAGCTTGGTGGTGAGCTTTCCCCTTTATTATCTGTTTCTTTGAGGGCACGAGCGACCACTTCACGTACCTTTTCGTTATCAAATGGTTTGGTTAAGTAATCAAACGCACCCTTTTTCATGGCCTCCACTGCTGATGAGATTGTTCCATAAGCTGTAAGGATAATGACAGGTGCGGTAAGTCCCGCATTGTTTCTGAAACGAAGCACTTCCACGCCATCCATCTCCGGCATCTTTAGGTCGGTCAACACAACATCGGGTTGCCACTTGAGCCATGTTTCGATACCTTCCTGTCCATCCTTCGCAGTCATAACCTCATAGCCGGTCTGCTCCAGGAGGAGCTGTAAAATTCGTCTCATTTTTGTCTCATCATCCATAATCAGAATCTTTTTGCCCATATACCCCTTTTTTCTCCTATTCCTTACCACAGTCCTCCAACTGCGGAATGTGGTTTTCTGGGAAGCCACACGGTTACCGTAGTGCCTTCTCCAAGTGTACTTTCAAAAGTTATGCTACCGTTGTGTGCCTCGATTATTTGCTGACACACAGCCAATCCAAGACCGAGGCCATTATCTTTTGTGGTGAAAAATTTCTTAAAGAGATTCTGGGCAACCTCTTCTGGTATGCCTCGACCGGTGTCAGATACAGAGACAATTATACCCCCGTTCTTCTTGTCTTCCGAAAAACCGATGTTTAGATTGCCTCCATCGGGCATGGCCTCTTCGCTATTTTGTACAAGGTTCAGAAATACCTGGCGTAGCTGTTTCTCATCGGCATATATGGGCCGCCTTCCAGGAGAACCCGTCTGGGTAATTGTAACTGCGGGATTGTGTTTGTTGCTCTTTTCCCATTTGTCCAACATTTGAGTTA
>QMLZ01000499.1 GCA_003646995.1 Deltaproteobacteria bacterium
AGTTCTTACCTCGAGATGAGAAGGTTAATTGAAAGGCGCCGTGAGGCTCAGCCATTTGAGGATTACAAGATAGGATGTATCCTTTTATGTGAACCGTTTTTCTTAGAGAGAGATGACTGGATTGCTGTGCCACCAGATTTTGCCCCTAATATAGTAAGAGGGAAGACTTACGATCTCACACGAGGCTACGGCCTTCGCCTATGGGAGCAAGTTCGTGAGAGGCTCTATACTACAAAGCGATTTGAGCACGAAGCAGTTGATCCCAAGAGTGGGTACGGGAAACCAGTTCTAATAAAGCCGCGGCTAGGACAGGGCAGTTTTCGCGTAATAGTTACAGATGCATACCAGAGGAAATGTGCTATAACGGAAGAGAAGATTCTGCCTGCTCTTGAAGCAGCACATATTAAGCCTTTCAGCGAAAGCGGGCCGCATTCGATCAAGAATGGGATATTATTGAGATCTGATGTCCACAGACTGTTTGATTCTGGCTATGTCACCGTTACACGTGACCACCATTTTGAGGTGAGTCGGAAAATCCGAGAAGATTTCGACAACGGTAAATACTATTTTGGCTTTCATGGAAGAAAGATTCATTTACCAAGAAACCCAGGACTCTACCCGGATCCCGATTTACTACAATGGCATAATGAGAACATCTTCAGAGGATAATTTGTGTTGGGATGGGGGACGTCCCTAAATTAGTAACTAAGCTTCGATGGAGACCTTTGGTTACCGAATGAGAACGACGTACAATTTTGCGTGAAGTTTACGGGGATACCCTGGTGTGCAGGAAAGGCTTGTGGAAGGAAGGCTTGATGCTTTGAAGCGCTGTGTTGATATTGCGAATGAGGAGGCATGTGACCTCTTTTACCCATTTCACGTCAAACCTATTTTGAGCAGGTGGCCACACACCAGCGACTATTTATGTCAATGCCAGGTTCGGCCGCCAATATGGGTTCAATTGTCCCACCTATTGCCAAAAACAGAAAGCCTACCAATGCCATGTATAATCCAATGTTTTTCAGTCTCATTGTAGTCCCTCCTCGCAAAAAGTTAACATAATTGAATCTCGCCTGTTTATCCTGGTTTGGGGTGAAAATGAATTGAGGGCGAAAAAATGGGGAATAGAGATTGAAGAGAGCTCAGGGCAGGATCAACTTAGCCCCTAGGTAGCGGATCAAACCTGGAAGGATACCGAAAAGTATCTGATACAGAGCTCGTCGCGGTCTAGTTATAAACAGGAGATGAAGTATTTCCCCTGCCAGACCTGATGGTCCGGCAAGGGTTAAGCTAGCAGTATTTTTGACGCTTCCCCATACTCAGCCTCCTTATGTGACGGAGACACAAAAAACTTAGAAAACAATATTTCCTTATGAATTCCTCTGTAATGATACGCCTTGTAAAAGCGATATGGAGAAAGTTGAGGGATCCAACGAGTAGCCTAGAGTATGAAGAGTCTGTAGCTCGACCGAGATTAGAAAACATTAGCATTCGAAAGCGAAGAATGCGTATCAATATGAAATTTTTAACCTTGAGACCACTCCTTCGTCAACAGATAGGTTTATCCTACATCATCTCAAATATGAGCGCCCCACCTCCGCAAACATCCATTTCCTGGACCAGCTCCACCTCCCAATTGGGAGAAAATTCAGCCTAGCAATATGGCCGACCCCAGGCCAGGAGCACACCCAGAGCAAACAACACCAGTTTCATCCAAACGAGCTGTCGAGCTATCAATGGTTCCTCCAAATTGTTTCGGGTAACACTCTTGTTACCGACATTGCTAAAGCCCGTTCGATATCGGCCTTCTCAGCTATGTCACTTTACTTTCCAAACTCACCAGCAAAGTACACCAGATCATCCATATCCACATCGCAGTCATGGTCAGGATTTCCCACACAGGTGTCTTGAATTTCACTCACGAACCAGGTGCAAGTTCTACCCTCTAAGGTGAAAGTCCATTTGTATCCAGCCCCTAGTGGAAAATAGTCATCAGAAGAATCTTTTATGTTTTGGTACGAGTCAAGTCCTCCCGCGTATTGGATTTCAGACAACCCATCAGCCGATTTCTCCGTTACGAGCAGCTTAACGGGTCCGACGCCAGGAGCAAACCACCTCTCATACCTTGTGGGGTAAGCTTGGCCGGGAGTATAACCACCTGGATAAGAAAGGTCCTCTACTACCTTCACACAGTTATGAAAAGAGCCCGCCGGAACATTTACAGACTCGCTGAGGCTAACAACACGGGCAGTGGAGTTAACCGTGTACCCACCCGATTCGCCACTGGAAGACCATTCCTCTCCGAGTTCAGGAGGGAAAAATTTCAGAGGCGGGGAATGGGTGGCAAAAGGTAATATCACATCAACACCGGAATAGGGCCCACCCCCATCTCCTGTTACATCAAATGTTTCAAACCACAGTTCACCATTTCCATCCTCACACAATTGCTTTCCGAACGTAATACTCCCATAGGCGTTCCCTACTACCTCTATTCTATATGTTGCGCTACAATTCGTTGCTCCAAAGCTGGACACAAAATAACTTACAAAATGGGCCAAGTCAGTTCCATCCACGTCACTGTCTTGGTCAATATCAGAGTTGTAAACAGTCACACAGGATGGTGGGTTGTATTCTATACCTGCGAGATTGTAGTTTTGCCTTGCTTTTTCCCAATATAGGGTAGCTGCGAGGCAGTCGCCTTTGAAATTCGC
>QMLZ01000500.1 GCA_003646995.1 Deltaproteobacteria bacterium
TGCAGCCGCACCGTCACTAACTCCACAACAGTCAAACAGCCCCAGTGGGTCTGCGATTATCGGAGCATTAACCATGTCATCAATGCTGGGTGTATTGCGGAGATGGGCCCGAGGGTTCATGGCCCCATTTTGATGACTCTTCCAGGAGATTCTTGCAAGTACCCTTTTTCCCTCTTCGCGGCTTAAACCATATTTAGCAAAATAGGCATTTGCAATCTGAGCAAACATTCCTGGTGCGGTCAAATTTGGATAATAGAACTTGCTTTCTTCTCCTGTAGGTAAATTCGGTAGACCACCAAATCCCGTATCTTTCAGCTTTTCGCAGCCAAGGGCAAGCGCAATTTCACACGCCCCGGAAGCCACTGCATAACATGCCCCGCGAATAGCCTCTGTCCCGCTTGTGCAAAAATTTTCCACCCTTGTTACTGGAATGTTTGGAAGCTTAAGCGCTCTCGCAAGCGGTATGCCACCATTGCCCACATTGACCTCCTGAAAACAGCTCCCAAACCATGCTGCATCAATATCCTTGGTCTCTATCCCTGCATCCTCTGCAGCCTCTTTGTAGGCTTCAACAATCAGGTCTTCTGAACTCTTATCCCACAGTTCACCAAATTTGGTACACCCCATGCCGATAATAGCAACCTTATTTTTTATTCCACTTGCCATGGCTCAATCCTCCATTTATACATTCTTTTCAAGTACTGGTACGGCCTTCCAGAAATAGGCGTATATCCCTCGTCTTTTGTCCGCATATCTGCGGCGTAAACTCATCCTTACAGGCATTCCCACCTTGAGAGAATCAGGATCGCAATCCGTAATGTCGAGGTACAGCCTTCCGCCCTCATCAAAATCGATGAGGCCATACATGGCAGGGGGGTCTATACTGAAGGCCAGCCTGTCGGCAGTAAATGATTTTACATGTCCGATCTTATCATAGAAGTAGTAATCCTCCATTTGATCAATGGCCCCACAGTCAGGATTAATACATACCCGCTGTTTCGGGTACTGAGGAGTACCACACACCTTGCATCTTGAGCCCATAAGAGCGGTCAATGTTTTTCCTTCTCTATGCATCAGGGACAACCGGACAGGGGGAGCCTCTTCACCACGAATTCCTATCTCTACCGGAATCAGATCACGGTAGACAAGGTATTTTGAATAGTTATCCAGCTCTTTTTTCTGCTCAAGGTGCCCTTTTATCCCAATTCTGTCCTTTGCCTTTTCGATTTGATCGGTAACCTCAAAAAACAGGGCGTCACCCCCATTGCCATAGCCCACAACCAATATCCTGTCCCCTGGCTTAGCTTTTTCAAGGGCGGCCACCAGCATCATCAAGGAAAGGGCCGAACCGGTGTCGCCCACGCTATTCATCAGATTATCCTGAAGTTGTGTAGGCGCGATCCCCGCTTTTTTGCAGATGCCCTTCAGGGCTCCACTCACCGGACAGGAAATGACAACCTTTGCAAAATCACCAATCTTAAGACCGTGCTTTTCAAGCAGGCCATTCACAGCCCGGGGTATTATCTTCCCGTAACCTTCATCCCTGATCCATCTTTCTTCCCAGCCACGTATAAACTTTTCTTCCTGTGTCCGGCGATAGTCAATAATATCGCTTGTAATAGAATGACTCCCCTTCAATTCTGCAATCACATCATCTTTGCCGACTATAAGTGCTGCGGCACCATCACCAAACGTATGTTCCATGTTGCTGCCCGGCTTTCCCTGCCTGGAATCGGCTGCGCACACAAGAAAATTTTTTATATCTCCCGCTTTCACAGCGTCACAAGCAGCAATAAGGGCTGTGGTCCCTGATTTAAGAGAAGCGCCAAAGTCAGCAGTCCTGATATCGGGCCTTAGAGCAAGGGCCGCTGCACAAATTGCCGCATTCTGTCGCTCCAAATAAGGAGCAGTTGTTGAACTGAGGTACAATCCTCCGATCTCATCACGGACACATCCTTTCAGGCAGTCCTGGGCTGCTGCTACCGCCATCGTAACACTGTCCTCATCATAATTCGCTACGGCCTTTTCTCCTCTGGCAACACCCGCAGTGGCGGAGTTGAACCAACCCATGGCCGAAAAGATAGTCTTACGATTCAGTCTGTAACGCGGGATATAAGCACCATAAGAAGTAATTCCAACCATATCCAATGCCTCCTTTTTGAAGTGTCCTGATTATTTGTTCTTAAATACCGGTTTCCGTTTTTCCACAAATGCTTTCATTCCCTCTTTTTGGTCTTCAGTGGAAAAGAGTAGCTCGAAACACCGTGCCTCGTGGGCTAGGGCGGATTGCAGGTCCATGTTGATTCCTTCATTAACGACCATCTTTGTTATCCTTAAAGCGAAGCCTGGCTGTTTGAGAAACTTGACGGCCATCTTTTTTGCCTCATCCATCAATGACCGGACCGGCACTACCTTGTTTACCAGTCCTATCCGGTAGGCCTCTTCTGCGTCAATGGGGTCACCCGTATAAAGCATTTCCTTGGCCCTGCCGACACCTATGAGACGTGTCAGCCTCTGCGTCCCTCCTGCCCCTGGGATTACCCCAATTTTTATCTCCGGTTGTGCAAAGAGGGCATCCTCTGCCGCAATCCTGATGTCGCACACTAAAGTAAGCTCACATCCGCCGCCAAGTGCCAGTCCACTGACTGCAGCAATAAAGGGCTTTCCTGACCTTTCTATTTTGTTGAACACGGATTGTACCCTGCTTACA
>QMLZ01000501.1 GCA_003646995.1 Deltaproteobacteria bacterium
AGTTTTGGCAAGAGGGTCTTCACCAGGAAGCAGAGAAAAATTATATGACATTCCAGATACACAAACATCATAATCATTAACTTTAAAGTGTGCTACTTCTGGTTCATTTCTTTTTGAAAGAAAAACTACGTACCCAGCTTCTGCGAATTCACGAATTGGGGATGCGCCTTCTTCAACAGATTTTGGCATGTCATGATGGCCGCCAAAAAAAACAATCCTTGTTCCAATGTCATGAAGTTTTTTAAACCATTTCATCAGATTAGCCCGTATTGGATTTCTAGGATTTATTTTGTCGAAGAGATCCCCAGATATCAAAAGGAAATCGACTCTATTCTTATAGGAGTAATCAAGTACCATTTTGAAACTGTTCCAAAAGTCTCTACGTCGTTGATCTCGAAGATGTAAATAGGCCCTTAAGGTTGGGTCCAAATGATTATCTGCTGTGTGTACAACTTTTATAACCATTATCAAACCTCCGAGTACCTATCATTATCTTGAGTATCATATTTTCTAAGCTCATCTTTAAGTTGTTCAAAAAAGCCAGCTTCTTCTCTTGCGCGTCTCAACATATCAACAACATCGATATCCGATCCACCCTCCTTAGTAACTCGATCTCTAATTTTAACGACAACAGGTACTCTTACTAACTCACCAACAATAACAGCTTCACCTACATTAAGTCCAGGTAAATCTTCTAAGAGTTCTTCGCTAACTCGCTCGCTGGATTGCCTAACTGCATTTTGGTCTAAAGGATTTGTAATCCTCAAAATTATTTGGCTATTGCACTGACTTAAGCTGTCAGAATCTATTTTTGAGGGGCGTTGAGAGATTAAAATTAAGAAGATTCCAAACTTGCGTCCCTCAGAAGCTATGGTGTTAATTATATCCCTAGAATAGCTGAAGGGTACTGCAGTTTTAGGAGGAACAAATTTATGGGCTTCTTCAATAACTATAAAAACGGGATATTTGAATTCACCATTTATTACTTCATAGTATATTTCAGAAAGTAAACGACTAGCAATGAAATCCATACTTTCATCATTTAATCCAGATAAATCGATTACCGATATCTGAGCGGGTTTTAAAATATTTTTTATGCTTGTTGATACATTCCCAAAAACTTTGAGTTTCTCTAATTTCTTAGCAAATATCTTAGCTCTAAATGCTCCTTCTTTTAACTCGCTATTCTTTTTATTATCTGAAGCCATTAAATCTAGCATTTCTATTAAGTCCTTAGGTTCATAGGAATCTCGCTTAGTGATATCTTCTTTCAACTGCTTAATGGCTTCATCAACAGCTCGAATTATCTTACGATATGATGGTGGTATTCCTAATATCGAGCATATCTCACTGGAACTTAATTCTGCAAACTTTATAGTATATTCTGCCAAATTATCAATGTCCTCTTTGGCATATCTACCAGTACTATTTGGATTTCTAAACACAAAGATCCGATTATGGTATTCAAAGCGTTGATTATCTTCTGTTCTGCTTAGAAAAACATAATCAGCATGCGGATCTATAACCACTACAGTAGCACCCTTTTTGATTAGTTCTTCTAAAAGGACACCTGTGGTGTAAGACTTGCCCGCACCAGTTTGTGCTAAAATTGCAACATGTCTTCGAAATCCGTTAAGTGATACATGAACTGGAATCTTAAGTCTTGATACAAGATATCCAATTTGCAACCCCTCTTCAGATGGAAATGAAAAGAATTGCTTTACATAATCATCTGGAGCGATAAAAACCTCATTTCCGGGATATATGGCTCGACGAGGCATTAATATTTTCGTATTACCTCGTTTGTCTCTATACAGAAAGCCAAGAGTCTTAGCAATACAAAGAACATTGCTGTCATCGATTCCAGCTTGCCAAATTTTTTCGGCAGTTGATAAGTCTAAATTATCGGTGTATACTGAACTTTTAGATAAAACACCTTCAACTACAGCAAGAACTAAAACTTCTTGATAGCTATCCTCAACAAGCTCTTTGGATTTAACAACCACATATTCAAATTTAGGTGGATGATTTTCTTTGTTTGAAACAAAAACGAATTTAGTTAGTGTTGCAGCCTCTACAATACGTCCGACAAAATTATTATGGATACTTGACACGTTTTTCCCCTCTGGAATGTTCTAACAACAAACCAAGTTCTTTCATCAAAACTTTTTCATAAATATCAATTAACGTTTTTTTATGAAGCTTGACTCGCCTATCTGCTTCTTCAAGAAGAACATTGTAATGTTTTAAACCAGCGTATAATGAGTGCAATAATGAGACTATTTCTTGCAGTTGTTGTTCATTGACTTTAATAAATCTCCACTCATGCGTATCCTTGATAGATTTGTTTATTCCAAGCACATATGAAGGCACATCAACTCTAATTGGAACATCGTTTGTTTCAAACAAAACGTAGAACGAAATTATTGCAGGTAGTTCTGGAATCTCGGTAAGTATCTCTTTTGCTCTTTTAATGAAATCTTCCCCATGAATCTGAGTTGATCGTGGAAAAGTTTGTCTAATGTATGTTTCAACTCCTCTTGTCAGAGAGGTAAGGATAGGGTCTAATGTATATATGGGTCTTCCAAGAAGCATTGGAGTGGTATATCCTGGTTTTTCAATCAAGCTAGGAATCAGATTAGAATCTGCATAAAAATTCATAGCTTCTTCAAATATTTCCAAAATAAATTTTTCATGAGGATCTG
>QMLZ01000502.1 GCA_003646995.1 Deltaproteobacteria bacterium
AGTTCGCTGGGCCTGCCTACTACACTGACCCTGCTTCTGACCACCTCGACCACAGGAGATAAACCGCCCCGGAACGAGCGGCTGGCCTACTTCGTAGGAGCGGTTTCGCCACGGGGACATATACTGCCGGCAGTGGTTGGTGCGTATAAGCTCCAACGCCGGGCGCAGCAGTGGGGCGTCGGCGCGTTGGTGGTGGATACTACCGGGCTGGTGGACGCGGCGGTGGGCGGTGGGGCGCTCAAACAATGGAAAATCGAGCTTCTGGAGCCGGCCACGGTGTTCGCTTTCGCCCGCGGAATCGAGTTGGAGCACATCCTCTGGCCCCGGCGTCGTGATCCCCGCGTGCGCGTGATTGAACTGCCCGTGCCCAGAGCGGTGACAGAGCGGTCACGCGAGAAGCGCATCCGCTACCGGGCTGAGCGCTGGAAAGAATACTTCTCGCGGGCGGCCACGGTCCGGCTTAACCTGCGGCGGCTGGCCGTCTTTGGTCTGGAGGCGATGACACCGGGGCGGCTACTGGCCCTGCAAGACGCGGACGGTTTCGCCCTGGGGCTGGGCGTCGTCCGGCACTACGATCCTCACACGCAGGCCGTCGCTATCTGCACCCCATTGCCCTCCCTGGAAGGCGTGGTCAGCCTTCGCCTGGGCACACTGGGGCTGGACCCGGTCACAGGGCGGGAGATGTACTGATTGTTGGAGCGGCTTTCCAGTACCTTGAGCTAGTGCGCTCATAACAAAAACTCCCGGCTCCATGGGGCCGGGAGTTCTTCTTTCAGCTCTACCACTCCTCACTGAGTAACATACGACTTTAGAACCACCGGAATGTACACCTTATACTTTTCATTTGCCCACTGCGCGTCGTGTACGATTACTGCCCGCCGGGCGACATCGGTTTGCTGCCGGCTATCGCGCACTTCCACGGCCACGACGTAGGTATCCGGCGTGGGGAAGACGCGAGTGGCGGTCTTGTTCGTGCTCCAACTGGTATCGAAGGTGCCGTCATTCTCCCAATCCCAGCGCACCTCCAGGTCACCTTGAGGTGTGAGATCATCACTAGAGCCGGAGGCATCGAAAACAAACACGGTGTTGGTGATACCCTCGCTGGGCTGGACGGTGAGCACGGCAGTAGGCGGGGCATCCTCAGTCACGACCAGGACGTAGGTGGCAGTATCGGTCAGTCCTTGCCCGTCGCGTACCTCCAGAGTAACCGTGTAAGTCCCCACCAGGTCAAAGGTGTGGGTAGCGGTCTTGGTGGTGGACCACACCGTGTCATATTGACCATCACCCTCCCAGTCCCAGTGTACCTCCAGATCAGCAAGTGGGGTCTCGCTGTCACTGCTGGCCGAAGCATCGAAGGTGAACTCGGTGTAGATGCTACCGCTGCTGGGAGTCACATCGAAGGCCGCCGTAGGTGCGGTGTTCACGACGGTCACTGTGTGGGTAGTCAAATCAGTCAGATCGTCCCCGTCCTTGACTTCCAGGGCCACGACGTAGACGGCAGGCTGGTCAAAGGTGTGAGTGAGAACTTTAGTGGTGGACCAGCCGGTGTCGAAATAGCCGTCGTTTTCCCAATCCCAGCGTACCTCGAGTTGGGCGTCCGTGCTATCCGAGGCGTCGAACTCAAAGGCCACGTCCATGGTGCCCTGGGTGGGGCTAACGGTGAACGCAGCAGTGGGTGGATCACCCAGAGTTTGAACAGTGACGGTGTGCGCAGCGGTGTCGGTCAGGCCGCCGGTGTCGCGTACTTCCATCGTGATGGTGTACACACCGAGGGCATCGTAGGAATGGGTGATCGTCTTGGTGGTGGACCAGTTGCCGAAACCACCACCGCTACCCCAATCCCAGCGCACCTCCAGGTTGGCCGGCGGGGTCTCCAGATCGCTGGAACCGGTTGCATCGAAGCCGAACACCGTCTCCGTCGTGCCCACAGTGGAATCTATGCTGAAAGCCGCCGTCGGCGGGGTGTTGTTGACAGTCACGACCTGGGTAGTAGTGCCGGTCAAGCCGCCCTCATCGCGCACCTGGAGGCGGACGGTGTAGGTGTCCGGTTGGTCGTAGGAGTGAGCGGTGGTCTTGGAGGTAGACCAGCCGGTGTCGTAAGAGCCATCGTCCTCCCAGTCCCAGCGTACCTCAAGTTGGGCCAACGGCGTCTCCAGGTCGCTACAGCCGGAGGCGTCGAAGCCGAAATCGGTGCTGATCGTGCCCTCGCTGGGCTGAACGGTGAAGCTGGCCGTGGGCGGAGTGTTGTTCACCGTGATTACCTGGCTGGCGGTGTCGCGCAGGTCCACCGCGTCGCGTACCTCCACGGTAACGGTGTAAGTGCCGGGCGCGGTGTAACTGTGGGTGGCGGTCTTCGTCGTTGACCAATCAGTGTCGTACACCAGGTCGCCGTCCCAGTCCCAGCGCACTTCGAGCTGGCCGGCCGGGGTCTGAGCGTCCGTGCTACCCGAGGCGTCGAAGTTGAAATCGGTCTCAATAGTCCCCAAGTCGGGGTCGACGTTGAGACTGGCAGTAGGCGGCGTCTCGTTAGTGGTGGCAAAGTGCAGGTCATACCCTGCTGACTCGTCCGTGTCCCCCCGGTTGGTGACGATGAGCACTACCTCGTCGTAGGTGGCGGGGTCTGTGACCACCCACGTGCCCTGGCCGCCGCTCAGCGAGACCTGTTTGATGGTCACCCGCTCATCCGCGTGCCGCAGCGCG
>QMLZ01000503.1 GCA_003646995.1 Deltaproteobacteria bacterium
CGGCATCCTTTTCCACTCTTTCTGCCAAACCGAAAATCACTGTCTGGTCATAATAGCGCCAAGCCGTTTGTGAATAAGGGTCTGCTTGGATGGCCTTACGGAAGTACTCTTTAGCATCCAAATACCTTCCACGCATGTAAGCCTCTTTGCCGAAGCGGAGCATTTTCTCACAAAGTGCCTTGTTCGGCACGAAGGCTTGAGGTTGTTGAGCAGAAGCAACCCATGAGGTTGCAAGCAGGTGAACGGGCAGCCACAGAAGAATTAGAGCTAGAAAGAGATGGCGGGATTTCATCGCGATGCTCCTTGGTTAGATATTGCTTCCCACAAAATGACAATTGGAAAGCTATCAAATCGATTAGTCCTCGTCAATACCATATTTCATAGGTAGAAAAATGGGAATCTTTCTATCTTAATTTACACGCGGCATGTGATATCCATGAGATTTTTCCTTTTTCCCGCTAACCAAATGATCTAAAATTAATTTATTAGGCTCATTATGGCAAGAAACCACGATAAAGTGAGGCGAGAAGATGTTTAGGAAAGAAACACCAAGTCTGATCCCCGTTTTTGACGCAATGGAAGACGGGGTCTACATAGTAAGCCAGGACTTTGTCGTTGAGTTTATGAATATGAAGATGGTTCGAGAGTTTGGTGATGGCACGGGAAAGAAATGTTACGCCGTACTCCAGAACAGGGACACCATTTGCCCCTGGTGCAAGGCAAAGGAAGTATTGGAAGGTGGTACAGTCCGGTGGGAACACCATATTAAGCAATTAGACAAGGTATATGACGTTATTGAACTACCCATAACCAACGCCGATGGTACCGTATCAAAACTGAGTATTTACCGTGACATTACCCAAAGGAAAAAACGGGAGGAAAGGATTAGGGCCTCAGAGGAGGACTACAGGAGGTTGTTTGAACATGTCAAATGCGGGGTCTATGTCAGCAGCAAGGAGGGGAAGTTTCTGAACGCCAATCCTGCTTTGTTGGACATGCTTGGCTATGACAACAAGGATGAATTCTTGAGCATAGATATCAAGAAGGATCTTTATCTAAGGCCTGAGGATCGGCAAAAGTTTCAGAAAATGATCGAAAAGAGGGGATATGTAATTGACTATGAGGTTGAGCTGAAGAGAAAAGATGGGAGCCCTATACCCGTGGTGCTCACCAGTCATGTGAGATATGGTCAAGACGGAGAGGTTCTTGGCTATGAGGGGATAATAGTGGACCAGTCGGAAAGAAAGAAAATGGAGAGGCGGGTGAGAGAAGCCCATGATTTCCTCAACAAGATAATTCATAGCTCACCTAATGCGATTATCGCCACGGATTTGTCAGGGAATATTATCCTCTGGAACAGGGCCGCCGAAGAGACCTTGGGTTACAAGGCGAAGGACGTTATTGGAAAGATGAACATAGAAAAAATATATCCAGAGGGTATGGCCAGGAAGGTGATGCAGATGATGAGAAGCAGTGACTATGGAGGGGTAGGGAGGTTAAGGTCGTACCCTATGGTACATATCAAGCAGGACGGCAAAATCATCGAAGGGACACTGTCAGCGGCCATCATATATGATGCAGAGGGTAAGGAAATGGCCTCTGTCGGGATCTTTGTGGATTTGACCGAGAGACTGGAAATGGAGGAAAAACTCAGGCGGACCCAAGAGCAACTTTTGCAATCAGAAAAACTTGCAGCAATGGGAAAACTGACATCCCAGATAGCACATGAGCTCAATAACCCGCTCTATGGGATAATGAACACGCTCGAATTGCTCAAATCGGAAATACCTGAAGACAGCAAGAGAAGAAAGATCCTGGAGATGGCGCTATCTGAAACTGTACGGCTAACAGACCTGCTGAAGAAAATGCTTTCCTTTTCTCGACCAGATCAGGAAGAGAGACAAGTCACGGATATTAATACCATCCTGGATGAGATATTGTTGTTGCACGAAAAACAGCTTCGAGAGCATGGAATTAAGATTGTGCAGGAATTCGACTATGACGTGGGGCCGGTTTTTGCCTCCAAAAATCAGCTTAGGCAGGTTTTCCTGAATATCATAGCAAATGCCAGAGATGCCATGCCAAATGGTGGGACCTTGACGGTTAGCACCGAACCGTTGGATGGCAATGTTCTCATAAAGATTTCCGATACCGGTATCGGCATAAAAAAATCAGACCTCAACAGGATCTTCGAGGCCTTCTTTACCACAAAAGACAGTGTAAAGGGTGTCGGTTTGGGCCTATCTGTTTGTTATGGGTTTATCAAAGAACATGGCGGCGACATTTGGGTAGAGAGCAAGTACGGATCAGGTAGCACCTTTAACATATCCCTCCCTGTGTATCGCCCTTCATCCAAAGACTCTCCTGGCAAATCTACCCCCTAACGAATCCGCGGGAGCATGCTTTTGCTCTTCTAAAAACGGCACACATCTGCCTTTCGTTTACCCACCAGAGCCTAGGCCAATAAAGCGGTAGTTGAAAAGAAGACAGAAGTTTGTATTTCACTTATTATAGGAATTAAGACTATTATAGAAATGTTTTTGTCTTGACATTTTATAAAATCTATAATAAATAAAATTCCTAACCAATATCCTGCCTGGAGAGGAGGTCGGAATGGAGGAAATATTAACGGTTTATAAAGCCAGCAAATACTGCAATGTATCTCCTAAAACCATCATAAACTGGATCGAGGCTGGCC
>QMLZ01000504.1 GCA_003646995.1 Deltaproteobacteria bacterium
ATATCTGAGAACATTTTTCGACAAGGGGGAGGTGGTGAAGCAGAGACCGATACAAGTGGTCTAACAGGGAGAAGAGTGACGGTCTGAGGATCTCATGAAAGTAAAGTAAGGAGGTAGTTCAATACACGGGAGACGTTCTATGCTATCTGTTCTCTTTTCTTCGCTTCGCGGTCGCCTGACCAGAATAAGTTTGTTGCTGCTGGGTGTATTGGTAGTCAGCGTGGCTTTTGGCCTTTTTCTCTCTGCTTCTGAGACGACGGTGGTGAGCGTGGATCAGGACCTGACCCAGTATTGGCGCACGACCTATGACATCCTGGTGCGTCCACCGGGAACCCGATCTGCTATCGAGGAGAAGTATGGCCTGGTGGAGGCGAATCACCTCAGCGGGATCCCTGGCGGGATTACTATTGAACAATATGAAGCCATCCAACGCATTCCTGGAGTAGAGGTGGCGGCGCCAATCGCCATGTTGGGCTATTCCTCTCAAATGCTACGCCTGCCGGCGGGCACTTACCCCACTCCGGGGGTGTACGCTTTGTCGTGTTCTCGCGAGGAGGACGATGGCGCACGGACATATCGAACAAATTATGAGACATTCGTCTACCTCGGAAAGGATGCTAAGGAACTCCCTCAATCTGAGATAAATAACCATAACATCGTATTGGGTATCCACCCCCCTGAATGCGTCTACGACCTTCCTCTGCTCCTGGCCGCCATTGATCCCGTCCAAGAGGCCGCCTTGATCGGGCTGGACAAAACAGTCAACGGCGCCTATCTTGACGGCAACACGCTGATTCAGGGCAAGTCCTATGACACCCCAGGGGGTGGAACAGAGATAGTGTATCCAATCCCGGCTCTAATCAACGCGACCTGCTATGTGTCGGTCTCTCTACGAAGTGAGCTGACTCAACTGACTCTTCCCTCAGATGTGCAGGATCTGAAGACCATCCTGGACAGAGGCGGGAATGACTATTTGCGAACCCTGCCCCGGCATACTGTTGTCGAGCGGTCGGCGAGTGGAGATACGGTGTATGAGCAGATGCTACAAGACCTATTGAGCGGCTATATAAGGGTCTACCAGTCCGCTCCTTGGAATAGGCCATCTCCCGTCCATTACAGGGAAATTATCTCGTCCCCCGTGAAGGTTCAGAGCATATTGCTAGAGGTCATTCCTACAGGTACCTACATCAAGGGCTGGACTCATGGTTCAGGAGATGCACAACTTGCTTTTCGAGAGACTCGCCGCTATCCCGTAGACAAGACTTTTATCTGTTCCTTTCAAGGCACTTTTGACACCGAGAAATTGATCAAACCTTCCAAACTATCCGCAGTGCCCTTGGAGACTTACTACCCGCCGTTGGCCACATGGCGTTATGATGAGTCAGGATCTCCCGTGGATGCCTTGGCTTTGCGCCCTACCCTGAACCCTATCGGCTATATCCAATCCCCCCCTCTGGTACTGACCACCCTCGAGGCGGCACGGGCCTTACACGGCGAAGCTTGCATCAGTGCCGTTCGCGTCCGCGTGGGAGTTATTGACCGCTTCTCTCCCCAAGCTCAATCCAAAATCGAGGCTGTGGCTTCGGAGATCGTGCGACGCACCAGGCTGGACGTAGACGTCGTCGTCGGCTCCTCTCCACGCCTTCTCTTGGTTCACATTCCCGGCTGCGAAGATATCCCCCCATTGGGTTACGTAGAAGAGGGGTGGATCCAAAAGGGGGTGGCTCTTACCACCTATCGCATAGTGCAGCGGGCCAACGTACTTCTCTTCTATGCCATGCTGTTGATCTGTGCCCTCTTTATCCTCAATACCGCCTTCACCTCCGTCATAGGACGTGTGCGCGAGTTCGGCCTGCTCAAGGCCATCGGCTGGCGTACCACCTCGCTGCTACGCTTGGTGCTGGGGGAGGCAGCACTGATCGGCCTGCTGGCTGGGGCGGCGGGGGTTCTGCTGAGCCTGGGCTTGGCCTACGCCTTGCACCTCTCCCTCCCTTGGACGCGAGCTGCGATCATCCTTCCCCTGGGAATGGTCCTCTGCCTGGCCGGGTATGCCTGCCCCACCCTGTGGGCCGTCCGCGTGGCGTCCGCCGTGGCGACGCGGCAGGGGGAAATGGAGGCGCGCTCTGGCGGGATGCTCTCCCGTTGGCTGGGCTACGCCGGACGCAACCTGTGGCGGCGGCGGGCGCGGGCGGCTTTGAGTGTGGTAGTAGCAGGATTGGGCGCGGGGATGCTGGTCTTCTTCCTCTGCTTAGTGAAGGGGATGCACGGCTATCTGGCCTTGACCCTGTTGGGGCGCTACATCCTGGTCCACGTCAGCGGCTACCACTGGGCAATGCTGGGTGTAGTGATAGGAGTGGGCACCATCTCGGTGGCGGATACGCTCCTGGCGGGGGTGATGGAGCGGCGGCGGGAGATCGGTGTCCTCAAAGCAGTGGGCTGGCGGACGGGCGCAGTAGCAGGACTCTTTCTGCGCGAAGGCGTGTTACTGGGGCTGGCAGGCGGCGTGATGGGGAGTTTGCTGGGGTTGGGGGCTTTCCTGGCGCTCTATCACGTTCTCTCCTGGGCCTTGCTCTGGATCGTGGTGCTGGGGGTGACTCTACCGGGGGTGGCAGGAGTGCTGGCGGCGCTCTACCCGGCTCGCGTGGCAGCAAAGGTACCCCCCGCCGAGGCGGTGCAGTATGAGTGAGGGAATGGGC
>QMLZ01000505.1 GCA_003646995.1 Deltaproteobacteria bacterium
CTCATGTGGCAAAAGTGCACCATGGGTCAATCCTATAATCCGGACACAAATGGCTGCGATGGTGTGGCAAGTGTCCACACATGGAAAAGTGCGTTAGATGCCTGTGAAAGCCTTGAGCTTGCTGGTTTCAAGGACTGGCGCCTTCCCAACAGGAATGAGCTCCAATCCATTGTTGATTATTCATTGCGTGAGCCGTCGATTGACTTAACCTACTTTCCTGGCACGCAATCCCAGTTTTACTGGTCAGCAACCACTATGGAAAGCTACCCAAGCTATGCATGGGGCGTGGATTTTTACTATGGTTACGTGCCTGGTAAGGATAAATCCAAGATTATGTATCTGTATGCGCGCGCAGTCCGTTCCCCACAAAGTGCAGTCTTGGGTGATGCAGACCATGACAGTGACGTTGATGGTAAGGATCTTTCTGGTCTAGCGAGCGCTTTGTCTACTGGGAACTATGACCCTGCATTCGATTTAAACCACGACGACCAATTAAATGAGCTTGACGTTGAGATATTCGCGGAAAATTTTGGAATCAATTGAAATTATCATCCTTTTCGATCACATACTTTTCAAGAAGCTTTTTCTTGGCGTGCTGCACGGTACTAAGGGCAAACCAGTTTTGCCAAGAAACTCACTGTGTGAAATGTTTAAACTTAGAGCAGCTAATAGTGCCGTAATAATAAGATGTTGAGAGATTAATTGGGTATTACACATACCCATTTTCTCACCCCTAAAAATACTCCTTGTGCTTTGACAAATAATGATATAGACAGGCCCTTATCACTCTCTTGGTAGCATTCTATGGAATTTTTTACCACCACTGGCAATAATTTACACAATAAAGTGGGTAATTCTGTTCATATAATTGAGCCAGTTATGGTTTCAAGGGATAAAAGCGCTTAGATTTATTCGGTTTTTAGGAAATTTGTAGCTTGAATTCCAGTGGCATGATAATTGAAGTCTTCTTAATGACGTTGGGAATCTAAAGTACAATCATCCTAAGGAAATGGCTTATTTCATTCATTCAAGAAACCTCAGAGCCTCTCTTCTGCTTGCTTGTGTGATAGGCTTTTGCACTGTAGTCTATTTGGGCTTCGCCACACGTTCTCATCTTCCTTTTTCTCCTGACACCAAATCTGCGGAAGCCCCACCCTTGAGTTTGGCCACGCGCCAAAATATCGAAGGATTTCGTTTTGACGGTTACAAGAATGGCAACAAAGTCATATCGATTGAAGCCGATCGATTTAGCATCCAAAAGAAAAAGCTTGGATTCTTGAGATTAGGACTCCTAAATGAAGCACGGCTTCAAAATGGATTTATTCGTATATTTTGTCATTCTCCAACAGAACTATTCCCAAATCAAAACCACCCTTCATTGATTAACAACCCTTCAGTATCATTCCAACATATCGTCTCAAAAGAGTCATTGCCTCCAATGCCCGTAAAGCGGTTATCTTCTATTGTCATAGCACCAATCCATCTAGAACTTTACAGGAACCAAGTGTTGGTTTCTAAGATATCGGCTGATTATGCCAAGATTCGCTTGGTCAAAAGTGATATTGTGTTCAAAGGAAATGTGGTTCTTACTAGTGCGACTCGGATCTTAACCACTAACTTTCTAACCTTTAACCCCACTAGTGGCACCATTGAGTGCAAGGGAAAGTACTTACTTAACCGGCACGGCCACAATATATCCGGACGTCACCTAATTACAGATGTCTTGTTATTGAAAAGTTCTTAGGACGAGAGCTTGCTACTGGCGTGAGCAGGACGCTAAAGACCTTTTCTCGGTGTCGAGAACTCAGGGTTTGAAAGGGGGCCTCAAATGCGCAAGCTTGTATTTCATACAATTATTATTTTCTTTTTATTCCTGTCCATGTCATCCATTGCAATTGCAAATGATGCCTCGCAGGCCTTAGTGGCTCAAGGTAGAGCAGCCCTTTTTGACAATGGGAGCTGGACTTATTCTGGAATAATAGAGGCAAATTCTTACTTCCAGCAGGCTGTTAACGAGGATGCTGATGACCAAGAGGCCAACTTCTTTTATGCTATAACCCGCATTTTGGCGTTTGCACTCGAGCAAGGAACCGGCTCTGGGCTGGAGACCTTTAGAGATGTGTTGGAGGCCTTTGGGTTTACCCGTAATAACAACGACAGTATAGAAGATTTCCCGTATGCTGAACCCACCCAAATTTTCTCCAGCAATGTCCTACCAGAAAATGCCCCCAATGGCGAACAAGTGAGAGCTTTCCTTGCAGATGAGTTCGTCCCGTTATTGGATGACGCTATGGCTTCAAATCTTAGCAAAGTTTCAGACCAGTTTGACACCATTATTACGGCAGATGAGACAGGAGACACTGAAGTCGAGGTGGATTACGGGGATGTTCTTCTGATCAAGGCTGCGTACTATGCCTTGAAGGGAAGTTTACTGTTCTTTGCATCCTATGACATGGATGTAAATCTTAGAGACATCAGTTTGATTTCGGCCATGGGATTTCTCCAGATACAACGAGATATTTTAGACAAGTACCCAGCTGCCCTTCAGCTCCTGAGTGATCCTGATAATCATCTAGATGAATCAAAACAGGCATTCCTAAATGCGATTGACGCCTATATTGCCGCGTATGATTTCATAACTGCAGAAGAAGATGAACAAGCAAATGACCTATTTTTCTTTGATTCGGATGAGGAA
>QMLZ01000506.1 GCA_003646995.1 Deltaproteobacteria bacterium
CTGGCAAGGCGCCCAGGGTCCCACAGGACCATACAAAGGCCACCTATTTTGGGGGAAGGAGGCCTGAAGATGGTGAAATTGATTGGAAGGATTCTGCTGAAAATGTAAGAAATCTAGTAAGGGCGGTTACATATCCCTATCCAGGAGCCTTCAGTTTTCTGGGGGAGAAAAAATGTTTCTTTTGGCAGGTATCTGTAAAACAAACCGAGCAGCTAGATGTCAGGCCCGGGACCGTGCTGTCAACTGATCCACTGGTCATATCCTGTGGACAAGGGGCTGTCTCAGTGGATTTCGGCCAAGCTGAAGGTGGAGTTTTTGTAACAGGTAGTCAATTGGCCCACGAATTAGGGCTGGTTAAGGGGATGAGGTTCGGGCCCTCTGTTAGAAAGAGGCTGAGGTTAAGGGAAAAGAAGCGAATTTTGATCCTGGGAGTTGATGGATTTATTGGCAATGCTCTCAGTGAACGCATACTCGAGGCCGGCAAATACGAGGTCCATGGCATGGACTTGCACTCAAAGTGTATCGGCCGCTTGTTAGGTGAACCTGATTTTCATTTCAGCGAAGGGGATATTTCCATCCACAGGGAATGGATAGAGTACCATGTAAGAAAATGCGATATTGTTATCCCCCTTGTGGCCATTGCTACACCCATAGAGTACACTCGCAATCCTTTGCGGGTATTCGAACTAGACTTCGAGGAGAATCTCAGAGTTATTCGCTATTGTGTAAAGTACAAGAAAAGGCTGATTTTTCCGTCTACCTCTGAGGTCTACGGGATGTGTCCAGATAATGCATTTGATGAAGAAACCTCCCTTCTCGTACTGGGGCCTATAAATAAACAGCGCTGGATTTATTCGTGTTGTAAACAACTCTTGGATCGTGTTATCTGGGCCTATGGGAAACAAAAGGGCTTGCAGTTTACCCTCTTCAGGCCTTTTAATTGGATTGGGCCTAGGCTGGATAGCCTGGAATCTGCACGTATTGGCAGCTCCAGGGTGATCACCCAGTTGATTTTGAATCTGGTTGAAGGAACGCCTATACAGCTTGTGGATGGCGGTACACAAAAGCGTTGCTTTACTTATGTGTCGGATGGTGTTGAGTGTCTTTACAGGATAATTGAAAACAAGGACAGGGTTTGCGACGGCAAGATAATCAATATTGGAAATCCACGCAATGAGGCAAGCGTGCGAGAACTGGCGAGTATGCTTGCCCAAAAATTCCAGAACCATCCTCTACGCGATAACTTTCCACCCTTTGCCGGGATAAGGGAGGTGGAAAGCAAGTCCTTTTACGGCGAAGGCTACCAGGATATTGGCCACAGGCGTCCCAGCATACGCATAGCTAAACGCCTGTTGGGTTGGGATCCAAAAGTTCCCCTAGACGAGGCAGTGGAGAAGACACTGGATTTCTTCCTTAACGAGGCAATAAATTCGGGTGAATGTAATGTATGAGGCTGGGGGCTGTGCGGTAAAGCTGGCGAGAAAATATGCTTAAAGAATTGAATCTGCATGGAATTAGGCCTCAAAATAGATGTTGACACCTATAGAGGGACAAAAATAGGTGTTCCCAAGCTCCTGGAAACCCTGGCAGAGTATGATATAAAGGCATCATTTTTTTTCTCAGTTGGCCCTGACAATATGGGCCGTAACCTATGGCGCTTGATAAAACCTTCCTTTCTGTTGAAGATGCTCCGTTCCAAGGCCCCTGCCCTTTACGGGTGGGATATACTTATACGTGGGACTCTGTGCAGTGGCCCCATCATTGGAGAAAGGCTTCCATGGGTTATAAGAAAAGCCTCTGAACAGGGCCATGAAATAGGCCTGCACGCATGGGATCATTATAAGTGGCAAAATCACTTAGATAAAATGAACACCAGGGCCATATTTGACTTACTTAAAACAGGGGTTAGGCTATTGGAACACATAGCGGGTTTACCAGTAAAATGCTCTGCAGCCCCCGCATGGAGATGCACTGAGGCCGTGCTTATTGAAAAGGAAAAATTCCCCTTTGCCTATAACAGTGACTGCCGTGGGCATGGAATATTTTATCCCGTAGTGGGGGTAGACCCATTTTGCAGCCCCAAATTCCCACTACAATGCCCACATACGATGAGGTCATCGGCAGAAATGGCATAAATGATAGTAACTACAATGCCTACCTTATGTCATTCATAAGACCTGGCCAGTTAAATGTCCTGACAGTACATGCCGAAGTGGAGGGTATTTCCCGTCACGGTTTGTTCAGGGAATTTCTAGAAAGATTTATTTCACGTAATGGAAATATTATCCCACTAGGGCGCATTCTTCAGAGCGATATACCCATAGATAGGGCCAGGATACTGAGACGGGTTATACCTGGTAGAGAAGGATGGGTTTCTTATCAAAGTAATTAGCTCCATGAGTCTTCTGTGGAAAAAAATATGCTATTGCCAGCAAGACGCCGGAGACAAATTAGACATTGCCCAATGGGAGAAAATCCTGGAAGCTGCTTCTGCCCGCCCCGAGAAAGTCATAAAGGCACTAGGCATGAAAAGAACAGTAAAGGCATGGATTGAGCCATGGGGATATGTCTGTGTGAGGGAATATAGGTGGGATTTCAAGCGGAGGTTAGAAACCCTGGTGCGGAAATCAAGGGGAGAGAGGATTTGGGAGTACTCTCCTGAGCTGTTGGCAAAAGGCATACTAGTACAAA
>QMLZ01000507.1 GCA_003646995.1 Deltaproteobacteria bacterium
CGAACCTGTGCGTTGAGGAAGTTTGGGACAGCGATCGCAGCCAGGATGCCAATAATAGCGACAACGATGAGCAGCTCGATCAACGTGAACCCAGCGGAATGACTTTGACCACGACTCATTGAAGGAACCTCCGCCGTGAAGATCTTATACACCTCATCTTCGGCGCATACTACCAGATTCCGGTCATCGAGTCTATTGAGTACTAAGGAGACCAGCGATTCCGCAACCGGGTAGTGAATAGGAGGATAAGTCGACCAGGTTGGGGGTTTTAGCGGTCAGTGAATAGGGCGGAGAGATTCGCACGGCGTTTTTTCCGTGGCCCCCCTGGGATCGGCGGGGGCAATCAAGTCTTGATACAACGCGAGAGCCGTAGGGCTCAAAGCGACCGATAGCCGCACTTGCGCATCGGCACACACTCAGCGCGTAGCCCACCCGACGTTTTACCGCCGACATCTCTTTCCTGTTGAGTGACTTAGATTATGATTATTCCCTTGTGTCTCTTCTCTGCCCGGGAATATGAGAGATGTGTGAATCCGATGACAATAAGGTTCAAACGACTGGGCGGCCGGTGCCTTGGCCCTGGTGGCTTAAAGCTGCGTACCTGCTGTTTCTCGTACTCTCTGTCGTCGGGTTGTTGTGGATATGTGTCAGAGCCGACAACGCAGGGGAGACCTGCCTGAGCGCGCTGACTCCTTTCTTTCGCTGGGTTGTAAAGACCGGACTCTGGATTGTTGAGTATCCGGTTCATAAGGCCACGCGCGTGGGTTGGTGCGTTGCGGGCTTATTCGGCCTGATCGCAGTAGCCGGGCTGATTTGGAAACGGCTCCAGGGAATCCGCCCTGCTCTGCTCTTCCTTGCTTTTGCAGTCGCGTCGTTAGGGCAGACCGCGTTGTTTGCCGGGGTTGCGGCGCTTGGATGTTATTTATACGCGGCTGCTCTGCTGCTGCTGATTGTGTGGCGATTTCTGCCGGAGGGGCTCGGACCGGGGCTCGACCGTTTTCTCCTGTTGGAAGGGACACGGGCTGAATCGAAACGAGGCGGGTCCAAAGAGCTAACGAAGCTCTTTCTCGAATTTCTCTGTCTCGCGGCGATCACGTGGGCCGCGATGATCTATTACCTATACGCGCTGAATCATCTTCCCGACAGTTTCGAAGGTGAGATGTCCATTTATATGGCGGTGAGCACTTCGCTGGAGGGGGCGGCCAAGATGAATTTCGGCGCTCCCGGCCTGCCGTGGGCACCGCTCGGCCTGGGGTACTATCTTCTCCTGTTCATCACCGAAAGGACCTGCGGAACAACACTCCTGGCAGCCCGTTTTGTATCGGCTCTCTCGGGGATCCTATTGATCAATCTCATGTATGCGTTTCTCCGGCGGATTGCGGGAGTGACGGCGGCCATCGTGGCCGTCGGTCTGCTTGCCTTCAACTGCGTCAGCATTGTCTGGTGCAGGCAGGATTTCTTCCCGTTCGTTTATCCGAGTCTCGTGACGGTCGCGCTTTGCTGGACCACTTACCTCGCGGTCGAAAAACGCGAGACCGTCCATTTCGTACTGACCGCGCTCCTGATGGGCGCTACATATCATCTATTTGCGTCCGGGCAGACCGGATTCCTGATCCCGGTCGGCTTCTTGACCTGGCATCTCCTTGTGACGCGCGGCTTTGCGCGCGAATGCTGGTGGAAGATGTCCTTCGTTGTGGCGGGTGTTGTGCTATGGGTTGTCGGGCTCCCGCTCTGCGGACTGCTGGCGACAGGAGAGTGGCACTGGGTGAACCCGGTCTCACTCAATCAAGGCAAAACCCCCTGGAGACTGGCAATCGCAGAACCAGGGATGCTCAATCGGGTCTTATTCATCGCGCAGAATATATGGAAAAACACGGTTGAGTTTCTCCATTCGGTCAATATCGCCAACCTGTGGCCCGTCCACCAGACGGTCTTACGCGGCATCCCGTTCCACACCGCAACGTATCTGTCCCCAGTCACCGCTGTCCTCGTTTGGACGGGTCTTGTGATTCTCTTGCTGACTCCACGGCGAAAGATCTCCAGTATTCTGATCGTTTGGATTGTTGTGGCGTCTCTACCCGGGATTCTCTCGACACAGGCTGCCGCCCGCCGCCTGTCAACCATCTTCCCGGCGCTCTTTGCCGTAGCGGGATTCATGGCGGCGGGAGGGTTTAATAATCTCGGGTTCCTTTTCGGTGCGCGATTCGCCACCGCTCTGAGAGTTCTTATAATCGGAACGGTCCTCCCCTTCCTGGCGCTTCTTCATGGCAGCTACTACTTCGTTCAGAACGTTGATTCCTCCCCCTCGGTCAACATGGCCCGAGCACTCGAGCCTTATATGAAGCCGAACACACTGGTCATCGCCGACATTCGTTATGAGTATTACACGATCGCTGAAATAAGCTACATGATGATGGATCAATTGAATCGGAAGGACGATCCGCCGGCCTGGTATCTCCCGGAGACAGGAGACTGGCCTGGTTTGGCTGTGTGGCCGAAAGCCGACTTCGACGCCTGGTACTACAGGGACACATTCCTACAGGACCAGGTCGAAAAACTGAAGTCAAAACCCGTGTGGGACCGGATCACGTATATCATCCAGGACGTGCCCGAGAACCAACGAAAGATCGGATACCTCAGAGCGCTTTATCCCGACGCCGAATACACCGAAGAAAAACACAGTCCCGACG
>QMLZ01000508.1 GCA_003646995.1 Deltaproteobacteria bacterium
ACAGGATTACCGAATTTTGCGCTAGTAGCCTGACTTTCCTCATACGCATATCGAATCTTATTACCAACTCCGTCGCAGACCTCCGTTAATCTGCCATCGTTATCGTATGTAAATGTAGCACTCTTCCCACTTTGATCCGTTATCTTAGTGAACTTCCCATCCGGTCTGTACACAGTCGTTAAAGCATTTCCATCTGGGCCAACAATACTCAGACGATTGTTGTGATCATCGTAAGAGAATTCGAATCGTTTCAAGTGCGCATTTATGATTGCCGTCAGGTTATTTGCACCGTCATATTCGAATGAGGTTTTGTTACCCAGGGGGTTAGTTTCCGAGATGATCCTTCCCAGGCTATCATACTCATAAGTCCACTCGTTACCCCGTGGATCTCTCATTCTCAAAACGTTCCCCAGACTATCATGCTCCAGGAGCCTCATCGTATTTCCTTCAGGATCGGTGACCGATGCCAGGTTCCCGTTATCATCGTAGCTCATGGTAACCGTGGCTTTCTCGGTGTTACTGTCTCCCTCGATAGAGAAGCTCAAGAGCTGACCATATTCATCATAGGTATAAGTGAGTACTCTTTCTGCATCGGTACCCGCTGCCTGGGTCATTTTGATCAGATTACCATTTGAATCATATTCGTAGAGTGTTGCCACTCCCATGGGATCAATTTTCTTTATCAGATTGTTATAAACAGGTTCGTACTCAAACTGGTACGAACTCCCATCGGGGTATACGATCTTGGTAAGATTGAGCCTGTTGTCAAAATACTTAACGGTAAGATTGTTCTTTTCGTCCCACGTCTTTACGATTCTTACTCCGCTCTGTTCAGATGATACAACAGGAGTCGAGCCATATTGAGTATTCAGGCACGTGAGGCTTATCGATTCCGCACCGGATTGTGGGAATCCAATCTTTACTTTCCTCTTAATTGTTTTACCATTAACATCAATGCGAGCGACATCTCCGTCCCTGTCATACCAGACTTCTTTTATCTTTCCGGAAAGAGTCTTTATCCTGACATAGTACTGTTTTCGATATTCGTCATAGCTGTATTCAAAAAAGTCGCCGTTTCCATCCTTGTCCACTACGCTTCTGACGTATCCGCTTTCGTCATAAGCAGAATATGTGAAACGCCCGGCTGGATCCTCCTTAGCGATGGTTCTCCCCTCAGAATCATAACTGTAAGTTGTTACGCCTCCTTCAGGATTCGTAACCTTTTGCAGATAACCTTCTGCTGTGTATTCATAAGTCACTCTGTGATGATCATAGTCTTCTACAAAAACCAGCCGATCGTCGTCGTATGAGAAATTTAGTACAATGCGGCCGTTTCGGTCGGTTATAGTAGTAACTTTGCCATCAACATCATATCCAAGCTGGGCAATGGTACCGTTTCTATTCCCGTAACTGAGTAAGTTGCCGTCCGTATCGTAATACTTCCAGTTACCAAACTTATCTTTCCATCTGAATCCGTCTTCCAGCTGAGTTATCTGATAAGTACCGTTAACAAAGACATCTTCGTATTTTCTGGGGTAAACCACCCCGTTTTTCTTCAATGCCACGATTTGATCGCATTCGTTTTTAATTATCTCAAGACGGTCTTCTATCAGATCCCAGTGCCATCCGTTATTGTAGTAAGACCTGTATACCTGAACCCGTCCACCAGGCACCTTCACCGCCAGGTCAACAGCGTCATCGTTATATTCACGCCTTACGGTATCGACCCAGCACCCGACCTGAATCATTCTTTCTTTGAGGCAGTCCTTCAAACTCTTGTCTGAGATTACTTCCTCCCTTTCTTTTTTAGGCCAGCATACAATCCCATCCACCGGCAGTTCTACGCTGCCCTTGGCAGTAGAAAAGAGACCCAGTTTTTCGAAGAGAGCCGTGAGTCCGGATATTCTATAGAGTTCGGAAATGGCTTTAAGGCGCGCCGCCCATACTTCCATGCTGGCACCCTTGTTGCCGTTGGCCGGCTCACCGCCTTCTCCGCCACCAAACGGCCCCCAGGTAAAGCTTATCGGGGACTCACAATCACCAGCTTCATAAATTATTGAATACTCGGTAGTCTCAACTATGGTAGCACCGTCGGCACATTCGTACTCGACTGTCGACCTGATGGTTTGAACTCTGGTTTCACAGTCCGCTTTCCCGTTTTGCTTTTCTTCACCCTCTTCTCCTTCCTCACCTTCTTCATCCGCAGGATTTGGAGAAACAAGGCAGGTAACACGATACGGAACAACTATCCGTTCTTTTGGTTCAATGGAATCGGGGAGCCCACCGAGTATTTCATACTTGAAGTACTTATCGTCCTCTGGCAGGGTAACTTTCAGGTTCTTGCCACGAATCAACCCATAGTTGGTCAAGGTGAACTCACCATTGTAAACGTCTCCTCTTCTCATGTGCGGCAGATTGATTGAGGCAGGTTCCGCAACAACATTGGCAGCCGGGACATCTGTTTCATAGGTCGCTTTGAGTTGTATAGTATAGCGATCTTCAATTGTCGTAGGTACCACTTCCCATTCGATAGTGACAAGGTTATACGGCAGAAACACGTACTCACTTGATGTTACTCCCGGTTTTATCCAGCATCTACCCGTGATTTCCTGATGGTTTTCGGCAGTGACCCGATATTGATACCTCCCTGCCTGAAGGTCCGTGAAAAGCGCCTCACCTGCAACA
>QMLZ01000509.1 GCA_003646995.1 Deltaproteobacteria bacterium
ATGAAGATACCTCTTTGGATGCTGAAGGCAGAGGTCGCCCCAACTCTCAATGGTAGTCTTCAATTTCTCTTTATCCCAGACTTTGAACCTGAAGAATATGCCCAGCCAGGCTCTCCTTATGCGTTCAGGATGATTGAAAAGGAAAAGAATGCCTATCTGTCTCTAGAAAACCTGGGCTACCGTGTGGACGTTGACGTGCACGAACCTGGCCAAAACATAAAGAATGCCAAATATGGCTTAAGGTGGAGAGATATAGTCGGAAATATGGAATATACATTAAACATCTTATATGGGTGGGACACACTTTCAACAGTAAACTCGAGCTTCTTTGATACATCCACAGCCCCCATGCCACCCCAATTTCCGCCATATCCTCCAGGCATGCCTCCTTTAGGCTCTACTTATAGGGTAGAAAAAAGATATAAGAGGATATGGGTGTTTGGCGGGAGTTTCTCAAAGACCTTTGTCTCCAGTGCCCTTAAAGGCCTCACAATAAGGGGCGAATTTGCTTATGTAGACAACAAGGTAGTCACCTATTTGGACGACCAAGGCAGATCCCACCAAAGGCGTGTAGACAAATACAGCTATGTGATAGGTCTTGATAAATATCTCATTACAAACTGGCTGTTTAGCTTCCAGTTTATCCAAACCATCCTTTCACAAGGCGATGAAAATGGACATTGTTTTATTTTACCATCTGGCGGTATTCAGCACAAAGTCACCAATTACTACACCCTAAAGGTGTCTACGGACTTTTTTCATGAAAGGCTTAAGCCCGATGTCCTGATCTTGTATGGTGATAGAAACCAGTGGCGTATAAGCCCAAGGTTTCCTTTTGAGTGGAATGATCACATCACCACCACTCTTGGTGCACATATCCTGGAGGGAAGGAGTAGCACCTATTTTGGTGAATTTAAACATGAAAAACAATTGTACTTCGAATTTAAATACAGTTTCTAACAGAGAAGACAATGGACGTATATGGTAAGTTAATCGAAGCCGCAAAGATGTGGCCAAATAGGGAGGCAATCTTTTCGCAAGGGAGATGGACCACCTTTTCAGAGCTCTTGGACATGGTGCAAAGGCTTATTGCAGGTCTACGTGCAAAAGGTATGAAAGAGGGCGAAAAGCTCGCGATCTGCGTCCCCAATTCTATTGAATATATCTCCATGTTAATAGCCTCTATGGGCGTGGGACTAACCGTAGTGCCTCTTGATCCTACCTATAGGAGGGACGATCTGCTCAATGTGATCTCACACGGCAAAATTGAATATCTATTCACGTATCGCCCCATGGATTTACCGGGTATCAAGCTAGAAATCCGAGATCTCGACTCCCTGTTGGGCTCTAGAATAAAGGAGAGACTAACTTGGGAAGATGACAGGCTTGCTATGATACTTTACACATCAGGTACAACTGGTACGCCAAAAGCGGTGCCATATACATTTAGGCAGCTTTCCTCACCCATAGATGTCATAAGATACTTTGAATTGCAAGATGACATGGAAAATCTCATATGCCATGTGCCATTATCTCATCTTGGAGGTATCGTACATCTTCTCATGACTCTTTGCTTTGGATCAAAATTGGTACTCGGAGAAAGGTTCATACCCAGGAGACTGGTGCATGAGATCGAGCAGCACCGGATTACCGCCCTACTCCTTCCGCCTAACGCCATAGAGGCCTCATTGCTTTCAGCCGGACTTGAGCCCAGAGCCCTCAGCAGTCTCAGATTAATCGTCTATTTCGGTGCACCGGGTAGAGAAGGACTCATTGAGGAGATTGAAAAGGTGCTTCCCCATGTTAAGGCAATCACCGGGTGGGGGCTTACTGAATCCACTGCACCCATTGTTATACTGCCAAAGGAACTTCCAGCGGAGATCCGATACAGGAAGGGGATAGTTGGAAAAGCTTGCCCGTGGGTTGAAATTGGCATTGTTGATGAGGAGGGAAATAGGCTCGGCCCTGAAGAAGAAGGTGAGATTGTAGTAAAAGGGTGGCCAATAATGAAGGAATATTTCAATGCACCTGAATTCACTAGGGAAGTGTTGAAGGAGGGTTGGCTTTTTACTGGAGATCTGGGTTCTATTGACAAAAATGGCCTTCTTTATATCTCCGGCAGAAAAAAGGAGCTAATAATTGTTGGAGGACTGAATGTCAATCCTGCTGACATAGAGGCTATCCTGAAGGACCATCCAAAGATAAATGATGCTGCAGTCATTGGTGTAAAAGATAGAATAAGGGGAGAGGCTGTTAAGGCGTTTGTTGTCCCTTCTGATAACTCACTTAATAAAAAGGAGGTTATTGCCTTCTGCCGCAAAAGGCTTCCTGGATATAAAGTGCCAAGATACCTTGAATTCATCGACGCCATCCCAAGAACACCTTCGGGTAAGATAAAAAGGAAGACATTGCAAGAGCGCCATCACTTCTTATAACAATGACCAGTGCTATGCCAATTAGGGTAGTGTCAATTTAATTGTGTGAAATTATTTTTAGCCAATTCTTTGAAGGTAGAAGCCTAACGTAAAGCTGAGTGGCTGTGCAACGATAATCGAAAAACTATGATAAAGGTAAAAACTACCGGTCAAATACTGCCTTTCAAAAACGACGCGGCCTTGCCCAGTCCATCTCAAGCGCCTGGTTCGCCGTTTTTTATTTGTATTGCTTCCATGGCTTTTCTGTTTA